>NZ_JAUMSQ010000269.1:0-11877 GCF_030519285.1 Mycolicibacterium arseniciresistens | reverse complement strand
GCCCCGGCCCACCCCGCCTGCTCAACGGCCACCGCACCGCGGCGCACCGCCGGTCACCGGCGCCATGTCCGCGCCGCCTGTGGTGCCGCAGCCGGCCCAGGACGAGGATCTGCTCGGCAAGGTGACCGGTGCGGTGAAACGGGTGGTGCGGCCGTCGGCCACACCCGCACCGGCGGGCGCACTGACCGTCGGCCGGTCGGCGAGCAACACGATCGTCGTCGACGACGCCCTCGCGTCCCGCGTGCACGCCTACCTCGTCGCCGTACCCGGCGGCATGGAACTGCGCGACAACCGTTCCAGTAACGGCACATTCGTCAACGGCGAACGCGTCACCAGCACCGTCCTGCGACCGGGTGACACCGTCGCCATCGGCAACACCGACCTCACCTTCACCGGCACGACGCTGACGCCGAAGGCGGCCACCCCGCAGGCCGGCGGCCTGCAGGCCTACCAGCTGGGCCTGGTCGTCGATGACGACAAGTCGCTGTTGTCCAACGTCAGCTTCAGCGCCGGGCCCGGCACCCTGACCGCGGTCATCGGTCCCTCCGGCGCAGGCAAGTCGACCCTGATCAAACTGCTCGGCGGCGCCACCCAGCCCACCACCGGCGTGGTGAGCTTCGACGGGCACAACGTGCAGGCCGAGTACGCCTCACTGCGGTCCCGCATCGGGATGGTGCCCCAGGACGACGTCGTGCACCGCCAGCTCACCGTCACCAAGGCACTGAACTACGCTGCGCAGCTTCGTCTTCCGCCTGACACCAGCAGTGCCGACCGCAAGGCCGTCGTGGCCCGCGTGCTCGCCGAACTGGAGCTCACCGAACACGCCGACAAGCGGGTCGACAAGCTGTCCGGCGGCCAGCGCAAACGCGTCTCCGTCGCCATGGAGCTGCTGACCGGCCCGTCGCTGCTCATCCTCGACGAACCGACCTCCGGGCTCGACCCGGCGCTCGACCGCCAGGTCATGTCGATGCTGCGCCGCCTGGCCGACGCCGGTCGCGTCGTGGTCGTCGTCACCCACTCGCTGACCTACCTGAGCATGTGCGACCAGGTGCTGCTGCTCGCGCCGGGTGGCAAGACCGCGTTCGCCGGCCCGCCGGCGCAGATCGCCGCCGCCATGGGCACCAGCGACTGGGCCGACATCTTCGCCTGGGTGTCCACCAATCCCGATGCCGCCCACCGCGCCTTCCTCGGCCGCAACCCAGCGGCGGCGCAACCGCCGAAGCCCTCCCCCGCCGCCGGACCACTGGGTCAACCGGCGCGGACCAGTTCGGTCAAACAGATGCTGACGGTCCTGCGCAGGCAGGGCCGGCTGCTGGTCGCCGACCGCGGCTACTTCCTCTTCCTGGCGGTGCTGCCCTTCATCCTCGGGGCGCTGTCGCTGGTGGTGCCCGGTGACGTCGGGCTCGGCGAGGCCGATCCGCGCGGCTCGTCCCCAAACGAGCCGACACAGGTGCTGATCCTGCTGAACATCTCGGCGGTGTTCATGGGAACCGCACTGACGCTGCGCGACCTCGTCGGCGAGCGCCCCATCTTCCGCCGCGAGCAGGCCGTCGGGCTGTCGGCCGGGGCGTACCTGGTGGCGAAGGTCGTCGTCTACAGCATCGCGGCGGCCGCACAGGTCGCGATCCTGACCGCCATCGTGGTCGCGGGTAAGGGCGGGCCCACCCAGGGCGCACTGGTGCTGGGCGATGCCACCGCGGAACTGTATGTTGCACTGGCGATCACGGCCATCGTGTCGGCGCTGCTGGGATTGCTGCTGTCGTCGATCGCCAAGTCCAGTGAGCAGATCCTGCCGATGCTGGTCGCCGCGATCATGCTGTCCATCGTCTTCTCCGGCGGGCTGATACCGGTGACCGCGCGAGTCGGCCTGGACCAGGTGTCGTGGTTCCTGCCCGCCCGCTGGGGATTCGCCGCCTCCGCGGCGACGGTGGACCTGCTGAAGATCGCCCCGCTGGTCACCGTCGACGATCCGCTGTGGCGCCACGAGGCGACGTGGTGGCTATTCGACATCGCGATGCTGGTCCTGCTGGGGATCGCGTTCACCCTCGCGGTGCGTTGGCGGCTTCGGCTCCGGAGTCTCGGTGCGTCCGCGGCGGACGCCGATTCCCGCAAGGGTGTGCCCGGCTGGGTGGTGGCGGTCGTCGCGCTGCTGGCCGCCGCGGCGCTGGTTGCGGCGCTGTCGGTGGTCACCCGGGGTGGCGGCACCCGCGATCCGCAGGCGGCACCCGACATTCCCGAGCAGGGGCCCGCCCCCACCCAGGACGCGATCACCCCCGCGCAGCTGCAGGCTCTGCTGCTCGACCCGAACGCCGTGGGCTCGGTGATGGCGGCACTGGCCGGCGCCACGGCGCAACCGCTGTCCCAGTTCGGCACCGCCACGGTGACGCCGCCCGAATGCGCCGGCGCCGCCGACGCCGGGAACACCGCCAGTTACGCCGCATCCGGATTCACCGGGGTCGCCGGCAGGCGACTCACCGACCCGGGCGACCCCCGCGTCGTCGTCGACCAGTACGTGGCGAGTTTCCCCGACGCGGACGCGGCGGCGATCTATCAGGACGAGCAGATCAACGGCTGGCAGGCGTGCACCGGCACCACGGTCGGCGTGGGCACCCCGCCGGCCGCCGTCCGCCAGTTCGTCGTCGGACCGTCGAACAACGAGGACGGCCGGCTCACCGTCAGCCTCACCGAGGACCGGAATCGTTGTCAGCGGGCGCTGCTCACCGATTCGAACGTGGTGATCGACGTCCGGGCGTGCGGTCCGGATGTGGATCAGCAGGCCACCGACGTCGCCGTCCAGATCGCCGACAAGATCTCATGACCGGCTCACCCGAGTCCCGGAAGGAGGGCTGACCACGCCGACCAGGCGCTGCCCAGAGTTCCGTGGGCCGCATACCGCAGGACAACCGATCGACCACCGCACCCCGGGTGCGGAGACCAGAAGGAGAAGTTCCATGAAATTCCGGTTCGCCATCGTGATCGCCGCGGCGATCGCTGCGATCCTCGCACTCGCGGGTTGCCAGAGCGGCTCCGATTCCGGCAGCGGCGACGGCGGGAGCGGCCAGGACGCCGCCGGCCTGCTGCAGCAGTCGGCCGAGGCGATGCGCGGCCTGACCGGCGCGCACGTCGTGCTCACCGCCGAAGGTCAGGTCCCCAACGTCAAGGTGACCACGCTGGAGGCCGACATCTCCAACAAGCCGGCGCCGGTCGGAACGGGCACCGTCACCCTCGACATGGGCGACGCCCCCGGCACCGCGCAGATCATCTACGTCGACGGCCACCTCTACTCCGACATCGCCGAGCCCGGCACGTTCGCCGACTACGGCGACGGCAACTCGATCTACAACATCTCGGTCCTGCTGGACGCCAACAACGGTCTGGCCAACGCACTGACCAAGATCAAGGATCCGAAGTCCGAGGGCGGCGAGGAGATCGACGGGACGAAGACCACGAAGGTCAGCGGCACCGTGTCCACCAACGACGTCTCGGCCCTGGTCGGTCTGCGCCGCGCCCCCGAGAAGGAGAAGACACTGCCGATCACCGTGTGGATCGCCGACGGGGACCCGCACTACGTGGTCCGCGCCCAGATCGCGCCGACCGACGACGCCAAGCTCACGATGACGTTCTCGGAGTTCGGCAAGCAGGTCACCGCCACCAAGCCCGCCGTCTAGCGGCCGCAACCATTCTCAGAAAGGACTCGAGCTCATGAAGAAGACCACGACCCTGCTCGTCGCCGCCGTGGCTGCGGCCTCGTTCAGCACCGTCACCGCGGCGCCCGCCGAGGCCGCCCTGTACTACGGCGCGATCGCCTACTCCGGCAACGGATCATCGGGCACCGCGTACAACTACTCCAGCCGCAGCGAAGCCGAGACGCTGGCCGAACTGGTCTGCGGCTACACCGACTGCGACACCCTGACCAGCTTCACCGGATGCGGTGCGGTGGCACGTAACTCGACGCAGGCGTACGGCGGATCCGGCCCGACGCTGGCCGCCGCGCAGCGCAAGGCGCTGGCCAGCCTGCGCTCCAGCAGCGGCCCCGGCTACATCGACGCCTGGGCCTGCAACAAGGGCAGCTGACTCGACGGCCGACCGGCCCGCCGATCCGCTCACCGCGGAGAGGCGGGCCGGTGGTTTTTCGCCGAGTGTGCGCTCAGTGCGAATTCGAGCGCCGGATCTCGCAATCACCGCACGCTCGGCGCCGCCTCAGAGCACGCCGAAGCTCGACGTCACCCAGCGGACCGGGTCCGCGCACCGGAACGGCGCGATGCCCCGGGAGTGCAGCCGGTTGCCGCTCGGCGGCTGGCCCAGCGCGGACACCACGAAATAGCGGTGCGCCAACATCATTCCGCTCGACGGGTTCTCCACCGCGGCGACCATGCCGCCGCCGTGCAGCCGGGTCAGCAGGCTGCGCACCTCCTGGTGCAGCAGCTGGCCGTCGGTCTCGTCGTAGTACTGGCCGTCGGAGGTGTCCCGCAGATACGCCGCACCGGCATTCGACATGATCAGGTTCCACTCGGATCCCTCGACGTCACGCAGCACCCGCAGCGCATCGAACTTCGACAGGATCACCGCCAGCTTCGGCTGCGCCGACCCGACCGCCTGCAGCATGTTGTAGAGCACACCGCGCGGGTCGCCGCCGCTGAACATCTGCACCGGCAGCAGGTCCTGCAGCTGATCGCGGATCGCCTTGACGCGCAACGGGTCGAACATGAAGAACACCGCGTCGGCGTTGGCGAAGAACCGGAACGGCGGCGCGTGCAGGTCGCCCGACTCCATGTCCTCACCGGCGACGTCGCGCAACACCAGGAAGCGGCGGACACCGTGCCACACCCCGATGCTGAACATCAGCGGCTCCCGTTGATGCGACGCCTGGGTGTCCACGGTCGGCGTCGGCGGGACGAGTCCGCGCTGCACGTACAGCGGTGTCTCGTAGTTCAGCGAGTACGCGGCCGCCGTCGCGCGGGTGACCGGCTCCATCGACACCCCGAGCCGCTCGCACAACAGCTCCAGCTGCTTGACCAGCACCGCGATGTAGAGGCTCTTCCCGGTGGCGCGTGCGCCGGCCATCGCGATACAGATCGCGTGGCCGTTACGCCATCCGTCGGGCAGGGTGAAGTGGCAGACCGGGCAGATCTCGATCGCCTGCCCCTGCAGTGCCCGGCTGGCCTCCTCGATCGGTGGCGGCGGGCCGTCGTATCCGGCCGGCCGCGCCCAGGTGTACAGCGGTCCACACTCGGCGGGCGCCCCGAGGTAGGCCGTGGCGACCTCGTCGCGGTAACGGGTCCCGCCGGCCTGCGGTGACAGCGTCCACAGGTGTTCGGCCGGGCTGAGCGCGGTGAAACAGCGGGGGCACTTGGACATCAGCGGCCCCACCGGGTGCGGATCGCCGACGACGAGTGCGCCTCGGCGCCGCGGGCCAGCAGCCGCCCGGCGATCTTGCGGCCCCGCCGCAGCGCGCCGTCGGACATGTCACCGGACAACTGCGCCATCGCGATCGCCACCGATCCGGCGTCGACGCCGTCGGCGCCCGCCCTTGTCATCAGCACGCGGTTGGCGAGCTGCCAGGACATGTCGACGAGGGGATCGCCGGTGGGGGCGACCTCCTCGTCGGGATTCCAGCGCAGGGCGGCCACGGCCAGCACCACGGCCGGGTTGAGAAGGTGTCCGTCCAGCAGTGCCGTGGCGTGCGCGAACGCGGTGCCTGCCGCGCCCGGGTCACGTGCAAGCGCGACGCACACCGTCGGGTACGGCTGTCCAGACGCGGCGGCGATGAGCGCGAACGTCACCAGGCGCTGGGCGCAGTCCGGGTGAATCCCTTCGGGGCCAACCGATTCGGCCGCGATGTCCCACAGCGGTGTGTACGCCGCCTGATGGGTGGTCGCGTAACCCTGCTGCACCCACGCCTGGGGCTCGATGAGCCGGACGCCTGCGCAGGCGACCGCGACGTGGTCGTCGTTGGCGGCGAGCACCACGCTCGCGAGCCGCGCCAGTTCCGGTGAGTCGGCCGCGCCCATCAGGGTGCGGATCGTGGCCGCGCCGGGCACCGCGTCCCCCGCCGCGGCGAGCAGGTCGCCCGGTGGCCAGAGCGTCTCGGCGGCCATCTGCTCGAATCGGCTCGAGCCACAGGTGCGCAGCCACCACAGCGCCGCGGTCCGGTCGGCGGTGTCGGTCGCGCCGTGCCGCAGTGCATACGTTCCGCGCAGAGCGGCCCTGGTCCATGTCTCGTCGTGTGCCTGCACCTGCGCGAGCTCCTGGGCCGACGGTGCGGTGACACCCGCGGCCAGCCAGTCCAGCACGTCGTCGGGCAACGGCACCGATCCGTCGGTGCAGTCGGCGTCGGCCAAGAGCGCCGCGGCGAGCGCGAGCCGGGTGGGTGCGCCGACCTGTCCGTCCAGGCCGCCCACCAGCGACGGGCCCTGCTGCGCGTCCCGCAGCCGCGACACCACCTCGGCGTCGACGGCGCTACGCACCCGGGGGTCGTCGACACCGGAGCGGATGAGCAGGTCGGCCAGCCGGAGCACCCGGTGCGGGCCTGCGGCGCGGGCCGCCGCCACGGCGGGTTCGAGAACGGTGTCCAGCTCGCCCGGCACGGGCATCCCTCGAAAGCTCCGCTCGCTCACCGGAATCGGACCCGGCTGCGCCAGCCACGCGTCGTCCGCGACGGCCCGGCGCAGGTAGGTCGCATCGGCGAGTTCACCCGCGGGGCCGGGCGATGCCCGTTCGACGGCCTGCCACGCATCGCGGGTGCTGTTGCCCAGCACCCAGTGCATGACCCCGGAGATGGTGCTCGCCACCGCGGGGTCGCGAGCCGCGCCCGGCGGTGAGTGCGCGGCGATGACGGCGCGGGCCTCGGCCTCCGCGTCGGCGAACTCGTCGTACCTGGTCACCGCCATCGCCATCGGCCACGCCGGATGCAGGCCCACATCGCCTGCCTGCGCGGCGAAGTGGTCGATGTCGTCGAGCACCAGCCGCGCCGACTCGGCATCGAGAAGCACCACCTGCGCCATCGCCGACCACGCCGTCACGGCGATGGTCTGTCCGCCCGCGGTGCGGTGCGGCTGGCCGTCGAGTTCACCGAGCCACAGCGTGTCGGTCTCACTGATCACGAGCGCGTCGGGCGGCAACCGGTCGAGGTCGGCCAGCGGGACCGCGGTCAGGTGCTGCTTGCCCTGGACGGCGAGGCCGAGCTGTTCGGCCCGGTCGAACGTCGAGAAGTTCAGCGTCCCTGCGGTTCCCGCGGACATCAGGAAGCTGACCAGACCGATCCACTGGGCGGCCGACTCGGTCGACTCGACGCCGAGCACCACCGGCCTGCCGCCGGCCAGCGCCGCGGCGACGGCGTCGAGCAGGCCGAGCAGCGTGGCCAGCCGCCAGGTCGACGGGTCGAGCGCGAACGTCACGACGCTCTCCCTGGTGACCACACCGCCAGGTTCCGGAGCGCCCTCCGGGAGCGCGGCGCTCGCCACCGCCGGCGGTCCGTACGGGCACAGCCACCGCGGTGACCGCCACCATTCGATGGGGCGCCGCGGATTGTGGTCGGGTGTGCGGTCGAGCACCGCGTGGGCGAACACGTTGCCGGGCCTGCCGGTGCTGTCCGGACCGGCGGGCACGGTGTGCCAGTAGCCGGCGGTGTCGCGGTCGACGCGCCGGAACGCCAGCCGCCGCGGCCCGTCGGCGAGCTGCTGGGTGGTCGGGTAGGCCGGCAGCGGCCGCACCGGGTTGAAGACGGTCCGCACACCGGCGACCAGGGTCTGGATCTCCTCGGTGGTCAGCCCGCCCGCGGTCTGTTTGACCTGCCAGCCGCCGACGGTGCCCGCGGCGTCGAAAGACGTGTAGCTGAGCTGGCCGTACCGTGTCGTCACGGGGCCGCCGGGGTGAGTCGCAGGGTCTCGACGGGCGGGTCCAGCAGTGCGATCACCCGCAGCCGCAGCGGTGAGGGGGTGTTGACGAACAGCCGGATCCAGCCCTGCCTGCCGCGCAGGTTCGCCGCCCACAACTCGGTGCCGCCGCTGGTGCTCAGCTGTGACCATCTCAGCTCCTTCGAGGGCTGCGCAGCCAGCTGGCCGTGCTCGTCGAGCGGCGCCACGTCGACGGGTTGCCCGTCGTAGATGGACAGCGGGATCCGCTGCGGATTGTTGACCAGCACGAAGACCGGCGAGCCGGGCAGGTCGTACTCCGAGCGCATCGCGATGGTCGCGGTGGTGGGTTGCCCGTCGGGACCGCGCCCGATCCGCACACCGTACTGCAGCCGCAGCAAGCCGTGATAGTCGATGCTCGCGGTGGCGCCCATGATGCGACGGCCGCCCGAGAACGCCACCGGCGCCAGGTGCAGCGAACATCCACCCAGCGGGAGTTGGCCGGCGAACTGCATCCCGCCGTACCGCTCGTACTCCTCGAGTGTGATCTCGAACGACGTGCCGGACATCGCGGCCCGCGCGTCGTAACCCTTGGGGGCGACGTAGACCACCACCGCCGCGGCGCCGTCGGGCCAGTCGAAGGTGAGCACCTGCTTGTTGCAGTACTCGGCGAGGTCGATGTCGCGGATGAGGCCTGTGCGCACCGTCGAGAAGGTGGTGCCGAGCCGGGCCCGATCGCCGATCAGCGTGACCGGGGTGAAGTAGGCGCGGCTCCACTCGTTCGGCCAGGAGACGCCGACCATCATCGACCGCACGTGGCCGTCGGCGTCGCGCTGCTCGGCCACCGGCTGCGTCAGCCGCATCTCGTCGGCCAGCCCGACCTGTTCCAGTGCGCCGCCGGGCAGTTCGGTGGCGTCGGCGCCCGCGCTGGGGCCGTCCTCGGTCCGGTAGATCACCACCTTGCCGGCCGGCGGGTTCGTCCAGGTCAGCTCGAGCATGGTGCCGTCTTCGCTGCCACCCGAGACGCCCAGGTCGGTCACCGGCAGCAGCACCGCCGAGACCTCGACCTCGAACGCGGTCGCCTCCGACAGCCGCAGCACGCCCTCGACGGGTGCGGCGCAGCGCGCCCGGTAGACGTAGCGCCTGCCGCGGTCGACTCCGGTGTCGACGAAGCCGTTGAGGTTGTCGCCGTCGGGCAGGATGCGGTACTGCGGGCCGTCCTTGTCGGCGTCCTCGGCGGGCACCCGGTAGAGGTAGACCGCGCTGACCCCGGCAGGCACCGACCACTGCCCGATCACCCGGCCGGCGTCCTCACGCACCACGAAGTCGGCCAGCGGGCTGATCAACATGCCGGAGGCGTGCAGCACCGGCTGGGCGGCCAGCGCCTCGGCGTGGGTGGCACCGGCGTTGGCCCACACCTGGAAGCTGCGCACCGCCGAGGAGGCCATGCGTTCGTCGGTGGCCGACAGCTCGGCGGTGACGGCCACCAGCTCGGCGCGGTCCGGGGAGTGGGGCGGCCCGTCGTCGCCGCTCACCAGGCGGTAGAGCACCACCGCGGCCAACGCCGATTCGTATGCGGGCCAACGCAGTTCGAGCGCGCCGCGACCGCCGTTGACGTCACGGCGGCGGAACAGCGCGATCGGGTGCACCTCCGCTGCGGGGACGCCGCCGTCGAAGGGTGCGAAGTTGGCCGCAGCGGGTGGCGGTTCGTCGAACGGCACCGGGTCGGTGGCGGCGAAACCACCGGTGTCGGCGGCGGCGCCGGTGTCGGTGGTGTGGTGCCTGCCGGTGGTCCCGGTGCCCACCGGGACGGTGGTGGCGGGGTCGGCCTCGAGTTCACGCAGCACCCTGGCCATGTCGTCGGCGTGCTCGGCGGCCGACCCGGGGAGCATCGCGCGGACCTGGTCGACCTCCGTGCGGCCGGAACGCAACACCAGGCGCAGGTGGGCTTCCTTGAAGCTGCGGGCGGACACCGCGCCGGAGTCGATGAGTTGCTGGCGCCAGTCGAGCAGCGTCTGGAGCCGGGGATCGTCGTCGACGGGGTGCGGATCGGTCATCGGCGGCACACCAGCGAGATGCTCATTCCGAGGGGGGTGACACGGGCAACGGGTGGCTCGAGCAGAGGGCCCCCGGGCTGCATCACAGCAGTGTATCGGAGTGTGCTGCAGCCCACCTGCGCCTATTTCAGGAGTCGGCGGCCGGCCCGCGTCAGGTCGTCAGGCGTCAGGTCGCCGCCGGACCGGCGAACACCGATTCGTGAAATGCGGGTCCTGTGGGTACCCCCTACCAGGAATCCGTGCAGGGCCACCGGCCCGAGGGATGGCACTGAAGATTCGTCCTCGCCGCTGAGAACGGCGCCGGCTGACGGGAGGACAACGCCATGGAGACGAACGGCCAGGAACTGCTCGGCGGACGCTACCGGGTCGGCGCGCTGCTGGGCTCCGGCGGGATGGCCGAGGTCCGCGACGGTTGGGACCTGCGCCTCGACCGCGCGGTGGCCATCAAGCTGATGCACCCCGCCCTCAAGGCGCAGGCCGACGTCCGGGGCCGCTTCGAACACGAGGCCAGGGCAGCGGCATCGCTGACGCACCCGAACATCGTTGCGGTACACGACTTCGGCGACCATGACGGAACGCCCTACATCGTGATGGAACGCCTCCCGGGGCGGACGCTGGCCGATCTCATCGCCGCGGGCCCGCTGCCTCCCCATCAGGTACACGCGCTCCTCGACGAGGTCCTCGCCGCCCTCGCGACCGCGCACGACGCGGGGATGCTGCACCGCGACATCAAACCGGGCAACATCCTGCTGGCCACCGACGGCCGCAGCGTCAAGGTCGCCGACTTCGGGATCGCGAAGACCGCGGGCGCCGCGCTCACCGCGACCGGGCAGATCGTCGGCACGATGGCGTACCTGAGTCCCGAGCGGGTGGGTGGGGCGCCGGCCTCGGTGGCCGACGATCTGTATGCCGTCGGTGTGATGGGTTACGAGGCGCTACTGGGCAGGGCCGCCTTTCCCCAGGACACACCCATCGCTCTGGCGCGCGCCATCATGGACGATCCCCCGCCGCCGTTGAGCGTGCTGCGACCGGACCTCCACCCGGTGCTCGCGGGTGTCATCGACCGGGCGATGACTCGCGAACCCACGCAGCGCTTCGCCTCCGCCGACCAGATGCGGGCGGCGCTGGCCGGCGACCGCACGGCGCTGTTCGCCGGCCTCGCACCCGCCGCGCCTCCCCCACGGCCGGCCACCATGGTGCTCGACCATCCGTTGCCCCCGACGGGATACCACCCGGCCGCGGCCCCACCGCCCGCACGGCCTACACCGCGGCGCCGCCTGACCGGTCGGACCCGCACGATCGCCGCTGCCGCGGCGGTGGTCACCGCGCTGGCCGTGGCGGCGCTGGCCCTGGCGATGGATCCGTTCTCGACCAACCCCACACCCCAGCCGATCAGCACCAGCACCACCGTCCCGCCCCCGAAGCCCTCGCCGACCACGCCCACCGTGGCTCCGGTGATCCAGGCGCCCGAGCCTGCGCCCGCGCCCGAGCCGAAGAAGCCGGGCAAGAAGGGCGAGGGCAAGAAGCCGGGAAACGGCAAGCGGGAGTAGGCCTCAGCAGTTGGCCGCGCTGCGCCACGCCCTGTTCGACAGCAGCCGCAGCCCGTTCAGCGCGACCAGGATCGTCGACCCCTCGTGACCCGCGACGCCAAGCAGCAGCGGGAGGTGGCCGACGAGGTCCCAGGTCACCAGCCCGACGATGACCGTGGCCGCGATGACGAGGTTCGCCGCGACGACCCGCCGCGCCCGTTTCGCCAGGCCGACGACGGCGGGGATGGCGCTGAGGTCGTCGCGGACGGTGACGGCGTCGGCGGTCTCGATGCTGAGGTCGGCGCCGTTGCGGCCCATGGCGATCGAGGTGTGCGCGGCGGCCATCGCCGGTGCGTCGTTGATCCCGTCGCCGACCAGCAGCACGCGCCGGCCGCCGGCCTGCAGCGCGCGTACCGCGTCGACCTTGTCGGCGGGCAG
>NZ_JAUMSQ010000268.1:0-323 GCF_030519285.1 Mycolicibacterium arseniciresistens | reverse complement strand
TGCGTCGTTGATCCCGTCGCCGACCAGCAGCACGCGCCGGCCGCCGGCCTGCAGCGCGCGTACCGCGTCGACCTTGTCGGCGGGCAGCAGCCCGGCGCGGACGTCGGCGATGCCTGCCGCGTCGGCGAGGTGCTCCGCGGCGGCGCGGTGGTCACCGGTCAGCACGACGGGATCGCCGTCGGTCAGGTCCCGGATCGACGCGACCGCACGCGCGGCGTCGGGGCGCATCCGGTCGGTGAGGCCGAGCACGCCGACCGCCCGGTCGTCGACGGTGAGCACCACGACGGTCGCGCCGGTGCGTTCGAGGGCGACCACGCGCGCGA
>NZ_JAUMSQ010000267.1:0-9604 GCF_030519285.1 Mycolicibacterium arseniciresistens | reverse complement strand
GGGCATGACGCGGCCCCGCCAGCCGACCGTCGCCGAGGCCCGCGCCCGCGACAAGGCGAAAAAGGCCCGCGAGGCGGCGGAGCGGTTCGCCGCCGAGCAGGCCGAGAAGCAGGCCGAGAAGGCCCGCAAACGCCGCAAGGCGCTGATGGGCACCGCGGCGGTGGTCGGCGTGGTCGGCGTCGTCGCCCTCGGCTACACACTGCTCAGCGACGACGACGAAGAGGTCGCCGCAAGCTGCGTGCGCGACGGCAGCAACGAGGTGGTGCCCGACAGCTACTGCAGCTCCGGCAGCAGCTCCGGGTCGGGCGGCGTGTTCATCTACGCGGGCTCGCCCTACCGGTACTACTACGGCGGCTCCAACCGCGGCGTCGGCACCATCGCCTCCGGTGGCACCCTCGAATTGCCCAAGGGCACCTCGGCGAAGACCAAGTCCGGCACCTCCATCAAGCGCGGCGGCTTCGGCTCCTCGTCCAGTTACGGCAGTTCGGGCAGCTGAATGCGACGTGAACGACGCGCTCCCCGGCAGGACTGGGAGCAGATCGTCGCCGCCCAGGGAATGTGCTTCGGTACCCCTGCCCGCCTCGCCGACGGCAGCGCGCGTCCGTACTGGGACGAATCGGTGCACTACGTCTTCGACATGGACGAGGTGCTGTCGATCGAGGCGAGCGTCGAGGTGCTGCACTCGATGTGCCTCAACGCCGTCGAGCACGTGGTGCTCACCGAGCGATTCGCCGACTTCGGTCTGCCCGACTGGAGCTGGGAGCCCATCGCGGCGTCGTGGCGGCGCAGCGATCCGCACCTCTACGGCCGCTTCGACCTGCGCTACGACGGCAGGCGCCCGCCCGTGCTGCTGGAGTACAACGCCGACACCCCCACCAGCCTGCTCGAGGCCGCAATCCTGCAGTGGCATTGGAAGACCGACGTCTACCCCGAAGACGACCAGTGGAACTCGCTGCACGAGAAGCTGGTCGAACGGTGGGGTGAGATCCGGCCTCAATTGAGCGGCGCCGAAACGCATTTCACGTGGTCGTCGGCCGACGAGAGCGGTGAGGACAACGTCACCCTGGCCTATATTCAGGAGTGCGCGGCCGAAGCGGGCCTGCACACCGTCGC
The DNA here is from genome assembly GCF_030519285.1 of Mycolicibacterium arseniciresistens. Classification (NCBI taxonomy): domain Bacteria; kingdom Bacillati; phylum Actinomycetota; class Actinomycetes; order Mycobacteriales; family Mycobacteriaceae; genus Mycobacterium; species Mycolicibacterium arseniciresistens. Next base: position 8,491 of record NZ_JAUMSQ010000267.1, on the reverse strand, counting down.
TTTGGCCATCGAGCAGATCGGCTTCGACGAGGAGCTCAACCGTTTCGTCGACCTCGAGGAAGCGCCCATCTCGTCGCTGTTCAAGCTCTACCCGTGGGAGTGGGTGCTCGACGACGACTTCGGTCGCCGCGTCGTCGAACTGCTGCCGGAGACGATGTGGGTCGAGCCGCTGTGGAAGACGCTGCTGAGCAACAAGGCGATCCTGGCGGTGCTGTGGGAGATGAACCCCGGGCATCCGAACCTGCTGCCCGCCTACCTCGACAACCCGCACGAACTCACCGAGTACGTCCGCAAGCCCAAACTCGGCCGTGAGGGCGCCAACATCACCATCGTCGGGCCCGGCTTCGAGACCCAGACCGGCGGGGTCTACGGCGAGGAGGGTTTCGTGTACCAGCTGCTCGACCCGCTGCCCGAGTTCGACGGCATGCGTCCCTGCCTGGGGACGTGGATCGTGGGCGACGAATCGGCCGGGCTGGGCATTCGTGAGACCGCAGGCCTGATCACCGACGACGGCGCAGCCTTTGTGCCACACCGCATTCCACTATGACGCGAGGAGAAACCATGTTGCTGGCCGCCGAGCTCGAGCCCGGATACTGGTCGATCGTCGGCCACGGCGTCGCGGCGATCGCGCTCTACACGATCGTCGGCATCGCCCTGATGGTGCTGGGCTTCTTCATCATCGACTGGACCACACCCGGTCCGCTGCGCACGCTGGTGCAGGCCGGCAGGCCCAACGCCGCGGTGATCGCCGGCTCGGGCGCGCTGTCCATGGCGCTGATCGTGGTGCTGGCCATCTTCAGTTCTTCCGGCGACCTCATCGAGGGGCTGCTGCGGACATTGGTCTTCGGCCTGGTCGGGCTTGCCGCGCAGGCGATTTCGGTGCGGCTGATCCATCTGGGCACCGGGATCGACATCGGCGACGTGCTGGCGGCCGAGGTGTACGTGCCGCAGGTGTGGGTGGTCGCGGCGTCCTACTTCGCGTTCGGCATCATCATCGCTGCGGCGATTCTGTAGCCGGCTCACCTTCCGACGGGTTCGGATCCGGCGGCTTCTCCGTCGCCGGTTCCGATCTCGGGTCGAAGTGCACGCTGACCCGTTGAAAACCCTTCACCCGTTCGGCTTTCGCCTTACGGGTGTAGGTGCGCCGGTCCGCCGAGGTCAGGTCGACGGCGTCGGTGAACGGGGTGAGCAGCGCCCGTGGGTACAGCCGGTCGACAAGCACCACGTTGATCTGCGCGCACATCACCAGGCTGACCGAGAGCAGGTAGAGGAACGCCAGAAGGCCCAACACCAGGGCGAACACACTGTTGGTGGCGCTGGACCTCGCCACCACGCTCCCGACATAGCCGGTGCCGAACGACTGCAGCAGCTGCCACAGCACCGCGGCGGTCAGCGCGCCGGGGAGCACCTGGCGGTAGGTCACGTGCCGGGCCGTGGTGACCCGGAACGCCACCAGACAGATGAACGCGTTGATCACGACGGCCGTCACGATCAGGCCGGCCCTGCCCCACCAGCCCAGGGTCTCGGTGGCCCGGCCCGCGGCGGACAACACGGTCGCGGTGATGGCCGCCGTCCCGAGTACGAGCAACAGCAGCAGGCTGCGCAGCCGCGAGCGGATCGGGTCGGGCCGGTTGTTGCGCGGCACCGCCCACACCGTGTCCATCGCGTTCTGCACGGCCTGCCCCACGCCGAGCCCGCCGTAGAGGGCGCCCGCGATGCCGATCACCACGGCCACCGCGCCGCCGCTGAGTTCCTCGGGTGTCTGCAGCTGACTGCCGATCACCGGCAGCTGGCCGATCGCGGACTGCACCACCTGCTGCTGCAGATCGGGCTGTCCCACCAGCAGCACGCCCACCGCCGTGGTGAGCAACAGCAGCAGCGGGAACATCGACACGAACGCGTAGTAGGTGATCAGCGCGGCGAGGTAGCCACCCTGGTCGTCGATGTACTTGTAGATCACCGCGATCACGAAACCGACAGCGCGGTTGCGCTGCTGCAGTCTGTCGAGCCAGCCCACCATGTACGGACTCCCTGACGTGCGGATGGCCGGTTGCTGCGGTCGGAACTACCCGTTATCGCGGCTGTCCAAGCGCCCGGCCCGCCAGTGCCGGAACCCCCGGTGCGCGGCGAACGCGCCGGCGACGGCCGTCACGCACCAGACGGCGATGGCCGCGTAGACCAGCGGCGAGGACAGGTCACCGATCGAGGCGCCGAGCGAGGTGTAGACGAAGGCCCGCGGCACCGACCCGATCAGCGCACCCACGGCCATCTGCCACAGCGGCACCCCGAACGCGCCGAAGGCGTAGGAGGCCAGCGCGTCGGAGATGCCGGGGACGAAGCGCTGGCCAACCACGGCCCACAGCCCGTGCCGTGCGATCTGCGCCTCGATGCGTTCGGCGCGAACCGGTCCGAGCAGTGCCATCGCGCTGTCGCGGCCCGCCCGCCGGCCGAGCAGGCTGGTGATGACCGCCGTGCCGACAGTCGCCCCCAGCGTGACGAACAGGCCGAGCACCGGGCCGAACAGCGCGCCGCTGCCCGCGGCGAGCAGCGTCCCCGGCACGAACACGGCGCCGAGCACCGCGGAGACCACCACGTAGGTCAGCGGTGCGACCGGTCCGGTCGCGGCCACCGCCTGCCGCACCGCCTCGACGTCGACCACCCGTGTCACCGCGACGACGTAGAACAGCGTCAGCAGCAGCGCGGCGAAGATCGCCAGCCGCAGGATGTGCCTGCGCCGGTCCGGTGCGGCGCCGTCGTCGGCAGCGGAGTCGGTCATGTCACCCGCGATCCTGCCGCACCGGCGTTCAGATGCTGAGCTGCCGGTAGCGCTGCAGCCTGCGCAGCCCGGCCGCGGACACCGTTCCCTCGGCCGGGCGCAATGCGTTCGCCATCTGAGCCCGCACCTCGTCGGTGTCGAACGACGTGCCGATGGCCACCAGACCGTTCACCGCGGGCGCCCGGTCGGCGGTGCTGACGTGGATCGACGTGCCGACGACGTTCACCACGTAGCCGCGGGTGCGGGCCCGGTAGCGGACGGCGACCGTGCCCTTGAGCCGGTACACCCCGGCGGGCCGCTGCTCGAGCAGGTCGACCAGCGCGCCGGGGTCGACACCTCCGCTGCCGGTCACCGTCACCGAGTCGGCGTGCACGTGGTGGTGTTGGTCTTCGAGCAGCAACTCCCGGAAGGACAACTGCCCCACGGGTTCACCCGTGCCCGCCGAGTCGTACAGCAGCGCGGGATCGACCCGGCCGCCCACCGCGCCGACGATGTGGGCGTCGGGGTTGCGCTCGCGGACCCGCGCCTCGATCCGCTCCAGCGCGGCGCCCCGGCCGTCGTCGGGGATCCGGTCGAGCTTGTTGACCACCACCAGTGACGCCGCGCCGTACCGTGCCGGCGCACTGCCGCCGCGGTCGACGGTGTCGAAATGCATTGCGGCGTCGATGACGTCGACGATGCCGCCCGGCCGCACATTGTCGACGCCGCTGAACCGGATGATCCGCGAGATGGCGACGGGGTCGGCCAGGCCGCTGGCCTCGACGATGATCGCGTCGAGATTCAGCTTCGGATCGGCCAGCTTCTCCAGCGCGACGTCGAGCGCCCCGTCGTCGGGCAGGCAGCAGATGCAGCCGCCCGCGATCGACGCCGGCTCGTCGACCTGCCCGGTGACCAGCGCGGCGTCGACGTTGAGCTCACCGAAATCGTTGATCACGACGCCGATCCGGGCGTCCGGGGCCCGCAGCACATGGTTGAGCAGCGTGGTCTTCCCCGCGCCGAGGTAACCGGTCAGCGCGATGACGGGGACCGCCCGCACCGGCGGTCAGGCGTCCTGGGCGGGCCGCGGCGCAGACTTCTTGAACCGCGGTGCGAGCTGGACGAACTCGGGGACGACGGTCGGGTTCGCGTACGCCGCGGCGATGAGCGTGAGCAGGGTGTCGGCCACGTCGTCGAGGGCGGACATCCTCGCGGGTAGCTGACCGTCCTGGACCCAGGACTGGAACAGCTGGGCCAGCAGGTCGCGGTCCGCGCCGCGCAGGATCTCGGTGTCCTCGGTCGGGCCGATGCCGACCCGGATGACCGACAGTTCGGGGTGCTCGCCGCGCCAGGACCGCAGGATCTCGTCGAGCGCGGCCTTGCTGGCGCTGTAGGCGGCGACCCCGGCCCGCGGCCTGCCGACGTTGTGGTCGGACGCGATGAGCACGACGCCGTTCTCCGACAGGTGGGGCAGCGCGGCCCGCAGCACGTTGCTCGCGCCGACGGTGTTGACGGTGAACGCGTGGATCCAGGTGGCCACGTCGGTGTCCTCGACGAAGGCGAACGGGATGACGGTGCTGGTGAACACGACCGCGTCCAGGCCGCCGAGCGCCTCGGCCGTGGCGGTCACCACCGCGGTGATGGCCGCCGGATCGGCCACGTCGAGCTCGAAGGCCAGGCCGCTCACCGACTCGGCCAGCTCGGTGAGCAGGTCGATGCGGCGCGCCGCGACCGCGACCCGGGCGCCGTGCCTGCCGGCGCCGGTGGCGACGGCGTGACCGATCCCCGAGGACGCCCCGACGACGAGAAGGCGCAGACCCGCGACGTCGGCATGGGGAGCGTTCATTTAGGCAAGCCTTTCGTAAGGATCAGTCCATGGAACCAGTGCCGCGCGAGGAAGGGCAAACCGCTACCCGGCGAGGCGGTCCTGGAACGCCGCCCGGTAGCTGCGCGGCGACACCCCGGCCAGCCTGCGGAACTGCTCACGGAAGTTCGCGGGTGACGTGAACCCGACCCGCCTGCCGATCGACTCGACTCCCAGGTCGGACGTCTCGAGCAGTTCCTGGGCGTGCCGGACCCGGACGCCGGTGACCCACTGCATCGGCGTCTGGCCGGTCTCGGCCTGGAACCGGCGGTTGAGCGTCCGCACACTCATCGCCGCGCGCGCGGCGATCTCGCCGAGGCTCAGCTCGCGGTGTGCCTCGGTCTCGATCCAGGCCAGCACGGCGTCGAATTCGTGGCGGACGCCGTTGGCCGGCAGCGGCACCCGGTTGCGGACGATGAACTGCGCCTGGCCGCCACTGCGGTGCAGCGGCGCCACGGACAGCCTGGCGGCGTCGGCGGCGATGGCGGCGCCGTGGTCGCGCGCCACGATGTGCAGGCACAGGTCGATGCCCGCGGACGCGCCCGCTGAGGTGAGGATCTGGCCGTCGTCGACGTAGAGCACGTCGGGGTCGAGCTGCACGTCGGGGAAGGCGGTCCGGAACGCCTCGGTGCAGATCCAGTGGGTGGTCGCGCGGCGCCCGGCGAGCAGTCCGGTGGCGGCCAGGGTGAAGGCGCCGGTGCAGATCGAGACGATCCGGGCGCCGCGGGAGTACGCCGCGCGCAGTGCGATCACCAGCGCCGCGGGCGGCGCCGCCGTCAGGTCGCGGCGGCCGGGAACGACGATGGTGTCGGCCTCGGTCAGCGCGTCGAGGCCGCGGTCGGTGGCGATGCGGAACGGACCGGCGCTGACGACGGGTTCGCTGCCGCACACCACGACGCGGTAGCCGGGTTCGCCCGAGGCGAGGGTGACCCAGCTGAACACCTCGACCGGTGTGCTGAGGTCGAACGCGATGGTGTCGGGCAGCGCCACCACCGCCACGGTGTGCGCCGGGCTAGTCACCGAACATCTCCCGTCGCACCACCGCGGCCAGCGCGTCGCGCAGTGCGTCGGGAACGCCGAGCGCTCGGTCGCAGTCGGCCGCGGCGGCCGCGGCGGCCGAGAGCAGGTGCCTGCCGTGCGGGGTGAGCCGCGGGTAGGACGCCCGGCCGCGGCTCTCGATGACGACGGCGCCTGCGTCGGCGAGCTGAATCATGGTGGCCTGCATGCTCTGCGGGGTGATCCGGGCCCGGCGGGCGAGGTCGCTGTAGGACAGCTCCGGCGAGTGCGACAGGTGGCCCAGCGCACCGAGGTGCCGCAGCGTCAGCCCGTCACCGGCCAGCGCTTCCTCGAGGCGGCGCTGCGCGGCGCGGCCTGCGCCGATGAGCAGCATGGTGGTGCTGTCGATCAGGGGACTCCGGGTCACCCCGCCACTATAAGCCAGACTGTAAGTCGGACTGAAGCTCGGGCTCAGGCTTCTTCGGGCTCCTCGGCCGGCGCCTCGACGAGCAGCGACATGCCGTGGTGCGCGGGCATCTCGACGGCGAAGCTGTGCAGGTCGTCGACCGTCGCGAAGGCCTTGCCGGTGAACATGTCCGACACCGACGAACCCGGCGGCAGCTTCTTGGACCGCACCGAACCGGCGATGTCCTCGTTGGCGAAGTTCAGCACCGTGAGCTGGTAGCGGTTCTCCTCGGCGAGTTGGTGGACGAGCACCAGCATCCCGCGGTGCGACACCTCGGGGATGTCGATCTGGCGGCTGGTCGCGATGCCGTAGTGCGAGCGCACCCGCAGGATGGCCTGCAGCTGACGCAGGAAGCTGGTCTCGTCGCCCATCTGCTCGGGGATCGGGCCGTAGAGGCTGCGCCCCCGCGGCATCCCGGCCTGCGACTGCGTCGCCGTCGGGTTGACGCCCATCAGGTCGTGGGCGGCGCGGTGGATCCAGCGGGTGTCCCCGCCGCGCAGCAGTTCGGCGACCTTGCCCGCCGGCAGCGTCAACATCCCGCACAGATCCCAGCCGGACAGTGCGAACACCCCGGGCTGCAACGCGTTGAACATCGCCAGCAGCAGGTGCGCCCGGCGGATCCGGTCGACGTCCTGGATCTGGTCGAGGTCGGTGACACCGAGGGTCGCCGCGATCACCGTGGCGGTGGTGCAGGCGATCCCGTTGGTGGTGAACACCAGGTTGTACGGGGCGTTCTCACCGGTCAGCCGGTCGGACAGGTCCCGGCGGACGGTCTCGCCAAGCACCTCGCCGGTGATCTCCTCGCCCTTGTAGGTGTAGACGTCGTCGCGGTGCCCGGTCGACCAGTGCACGAGTTCGTAGGTGAGCTCGTCGTGGTTCTGCAGCGCGTGCACCAGCGAGGCGGGGTCCACGTTGAGTTCCAGGGTGGTGCGCAGCGTCAGCCGCAGGAACTCGGTGTCGGCGGTGGCCAGCGCGTGGTGGTAGGCGGGCCGGTTGACGAAGTCGTAGGACAGGTCGGCGCCCGCCTCACCGATTTCGCGGATGTCGTCGATGGTGAGGTTGAGCTCCTGGAAGGTGAACCCGCCGACCTTGCGCACCATGCTGGCGATCAGGTGGTTGGCGGCCTCCGACAGCGGGTGGCCCTCCGACCAGCCGACACCGTCCTCGGCGGCGGTCTTCTCCGCGCCGAGGAAGCCGTTGGCGTCCAGCCGCAGACCGCCGGTGCCCAGGTCGGCCAGCGAGTGCAGCGCGTCGCCGATGACCAGGCGCATGCCTGCGAACGACGGGTCCAGCCAGTTGATCGACGGCTGCCCGTCCTTGAAGTAGTGCAGGTAGACCCAGCGCCGTTCGACGCCGTCGATGCCGACCACGGGACGGGTGACGCTCCAGTTGGTCTCCTTGACGCCCTCGGCGTAGAAGATCACCCGCTGCAGCCTGCCGATGATGTAGCCGGCCTTGTCCAGCCACTCCTCGGTGGAGGGATCGATGTTCACCGAGTCCTGGCCGGCCGGGACGTCGGGCAGGTGCTCCCAGTCGCGCGGGTCGATCTCGACCATGTGGTAGATGCCCGGGTAGTCGGCGTACTTCATCTCGGCGAGCCGGAAGTCCGCGCCCTTGCCGGTGTGGCCGGGCACGATGTCGTCGATGATGGTGCCGCCGTACCAGTTGGCGGTCCCGCACATGTGGCGGAACTCCTCCTCGGTGCCGAAGGCGGGATCGATCTGGGTGCTGATGCGGTCGAAGTGCCCGTCCACGCTCGGCGTCAGCTGCCAGCCGGAGATGCCGCCCGCGCGTTTCACCGGGCCGGTGTGGATGGCCTCGATACCGATCTCGGAGAACGCCTTCCACATGTCCTCGTCGGCCATCGCCTTCAGGAACGACTCGCTGGACCGGGTGATCAGCGACAGCGGGTAGGCGGTGAACCACACCGACGCGGTCTCGACGGCGCCGCGCGGGCTGGGGGTGGCGTACGGGTTCTGCCACATCGACCCCTGCCCGGAGAACTGCTGGCTGATCTCGTTGGCGTCGGCCAGCATCGACTGGGACAGCAGCCAGGACACGTACGCCGGGTTGTCGCCGGTGGGGGAGCCGTCCTGAGTCAGCGAGCGGCGGGTGAACGGCGCCTTGACGCGCGGCCGGAACCGCAGTGACCGTGGCCGCGCGGGGTGCAGGTACTCGTCGAAGGTGACTTCGGTCGGCTCATTGGGCTGGTCTTCGGGGGCCTGCTCGCCGGTGGCCTGCTCGTCGAGAGCCGTCAGCTGATCGTCGGGCTCCGACTCTGCCGCCTGAGACATGAATCCCCTTCACTGGATGTGGTGACGACCGGGTGCCGTTCCGACGAGGTATTGCCTCCACGCCTCGGTCTTGAAACCGGTCGCGTCCACCCTACGGATCGTCGCCGGGCGCCGCCGGG
>NZ_JAUMSQ010000266.1:0-2779 GCF_030519285.1 Mycolicibacterium arseniciresistens | reverse complement strand
ATGAATCCCCTTCACTGGATGTGGTGACGACCGGGTGCCGTTCCGACGAGGTATTGCCTCCACGCCTCGGTCTTGAAACCGGTCGCGTCCACCCTACGGATCGTCGCCGGGCGCCGCCGGGTCTCCGGCCCGCCGTGCGCGGGCCCGGCGCTTGCCCTCGTGCATCGCCGCCACCCGCGCCACCGGGATGGTCCGGCCGTGGGCGATGAGGTCGTCGGGCAGCCGTTGCGGCGGGGGCATCGACTCCGCCCACGGGTCGCCGGCGCCGAGCGCGTCGACGGCGGTGTGCACGGTGAAGTCGGCCGGGCTGACCCGGTCGAGGTCGGACCACGGCACCGGGAACGACACCGGCGTGCCCGGCCGGAGCCGCGGGCTGTACGCGGCGGCGACGGTGGCGCCGCCGGCCCGGGTGGAGTCGACGAACACCTTGCCGCCGCGGTCGGAGACGATGTACGCGGTGGTGGCGATGTCCGGGTCGAGCGCCTCGGCACGCGCGGCGAGCGCGCGGGTGGCGCCCGCGACGTCGTCGACCGGGGTGTGGTCGTCGATCGGCACGAACACGTGCATGCCCTTGGCGCCGCTGGTCTTGACCGCGCCCGCCAGCCCGCAGTCCGACAGCGCCTGGCGCACCAGGTGCGCGACGGCCACCACCGCGGAGAAATCGGCGCCCTCGGGCGGGTCGAGGTCGAGGATCAGGTGCGTGGGCCGGTAGATGTCGGGGACATGCTCGCTCGGCGAGCCTCGCTCGGCGGCCGGCCCGAGCGTCGGGTGGTATTCGACGGCGCGCTGATTGGCCAGCCACAGCAGCGTCCGGCGGTCGTCGCACAGCGCGTAGCGCACCTCGCGGTGCGACGACTCGGCCCAGATCGACACGGTTCGCACCCACTCGGGGGTGTACTTCGGGACGTTCTTCTGCATGAACGGCGCCCGGCCGCGCAGCACTCGCAGGACCGTGAGCGGGCGGCCGGCCAGGCCGGGCAGGATGCGGTCGGCCACGGCGTCGAGGTAGTCCACCAGGTCCCGCTTGGTGGCCCCGGCGTCGGGCGTCAGAGCCTGGTCGAGGTTGGTCAGCTCGACGCCGTCGCGCCGCTCCGTGGCCATCAGCCCACCCTAGAACCCGCGCGGCGCCACCAGGACGGTCGCGCGGGGGCCGCCGGGAGGTGGGCGAGGCGGCAGACCACGCCGAAGTGGTCGGACGGGAAGACCCGCGGCAGCGCCTCGGACACCGGCCGGGTGCCGAGCAGGTCGATGCCGACCGCGTGCCAGCGCCTGCCCTTGACCAGCACGCGGTCGAACCGGACGTGGCGGTGCTTGTTCTTGCTGTCGTACCGCATCAGGTTGATCGAGGTGTCCTCGGTGAAGCCGTCCTCACCGGGCCGCAGCGCCGGCCAGACGTCGATGAACGGCGCAGTGATGCGGGGGTTCTCGGCGTCGCGCATGTTGAAGTCGCCGAGCAGCACCGCCTCGTCGGCACCGCGCACGGCGCGGAACAGCGTGCGCAGCTGTCGTGCCCGCAACCGGGCCGACCGCTTGCCGCTGTCGAGGTGCACGCCGCAGACGGCCAGGGCGGCGCCGTTGACGGTGAGGTCGGCGCGCAGGTAGCCGCGGTCCAGCCGTGTCGGCAGCCGCGTGTAGGTGACCCCGTCGACCGGCACGCGGGTCAGTAGCAGCATGCCGTAGTTGCCGACGTCCTCACCGGTGATCGAGCTCGCCAGGTAGTGCTCGCGGACCCAGGACTGGGAGAGGAACACCTCCAGCGCGGCCGGGGTGACCTCCTGGAAGACCATGACGTCGGGCATCGCGTCGCAGAGCAGTGCGGCCATCGCGCGGTAGCGATGGTCGGCGAAGTGCTCGTCGAACCAGACGTTGAAGGTGGTGACCGTCAGTCCGTCGCGCTCGACGGGTGCGGGGGCGTGCACTTCGCGCCACCGGCCGGTCGCGGCATCGAACCGCTCGACCGGGAGGCGGCGGCGAGCCCTCACGGCACCGGGCGGATCAGCGCGGCGCGGCGGAGTCGGACAGGCCGGTGCGCAGCGCGATCGCCTGCTTGGTGCCGACGTCGGTGACCACCTCGGGCGGGGTGGGCTGGCCGAGCACGCTGCCGAACTCCATCCGGACCACCGCCGGACCCTGCGTGAAGAACAGCAGGGTGACGTCCTTGTTGCCGTCGGGCGCGGTGCCGGTGATCACGGTGCCGCCGGTGCCGACCGGCGATGGCTGCGGCGTGCCGCCCACCACCGAGGCGGTCAGCGACTTGACGCTGGCGTCCAGCGCGCTGGCGGCTGCGGCCTCGTCGGGGGTGATGTTGATGGTGACGCCGACGGCCTTGGTGTCGTCCTGGTTCACGAACAGTGTCGAAACGCCTTGGCCGCCGCGGCGGTTGGGCACCGACGAGCGAGCGGTGAAGGTGTCGCCGGGGCTGTCGATGTCACCGGGCTGGATGAGCAGCCGCGAGTAGTCGGCGGCGCTGCTGTTCTCCTTGGGGGCCGAACTGGGCGCGGCGGTGGTGGCCGCAGGCAGTCCCGTCGGAGCCGTCGCCTCGGGACCCGACGGCGGCGCGCAGCCGGCCAGGACGGCGGCAGAGACCGCCGCTGCGGCGATGAGGGCAGTGGTACTCGACAAGACACGCATGAAGATCTGCTGGTTCCCCCGGATTGTGGTGGATGAGCTGGACATATACTGGACACGATGTCCATGAAATACGGTACACGCGCCGTCGAGGGGGGCGCAAACACCGCCGGCCCCGCGCGCCGCGGCAGGCCCCGCGACGTCACCGTCC
>NZ_JAUMSQ010000265.1:0-5452 GCF_030519285.1 Mycolicibacterium arseniciresistens | reverse complement strand
CGACCGGCCGCCGGGCGACGAGAAGGCCGACGCGGACGACCCGCCGCCGGGCGAGCAGACCGAGCCCGAGCAGAAGCCCGAGGACGAGCGGCCCGCGCCCACGCGTCCCCCGGTCGGGGACACGACACTCATCTAGCCACCAGCGCACCACCCTCGAGCCGCAGCCGGCGCTGCACCGCGATCTCGTCGAGGAAGCGGTCGTCGTGACTCACCACCACGAACGCGCCCTGGTAGGCGTTGAGCGCCGCCTCCAGCTGCCCGATGCTCACCAGGTCGAGGTTGTTGGTCGGTTCGTCGAGCAGGAGCAGCTGGGGCGCCGGTTCGGCGAACAGCACACACGCGAGGGTGGCGCGCAGTCGCTCGCCGCCCGACAGCGCGCCGACCGGCAGATGGATGCGGTCGCCGCGAAAGAGGAACTGCGCCAACAGATGCATCCGGCGGGTGTGCGGCAGGCTCGGCGCGGATTCGGCCAGGCTCTCGGCGACCGAGCGCTGCGGGTCGAGCAGGTCCAGTCGCTGCGAGAGGTAGGCCACCCGGCCGTCGGCCCGCCGCACACTGCCGGCGTCCGGCTGCAGGTCGCCGGAGATCAGACGCAGCAGTGTCGACTTCCCCGCCCCGTTCGGACCGGTCAGCGCGATCCGTTCCGGCCCCTGGATGGTCAAACCGATGCCGTTGTCCCCGAACAGTTTCCGGCCGTCACGAACCACCTGTAGCTCCTCTGCCGTCAGCACGGTGCGTCCGGCGGGCACAGCCGTGGCGGGCAGGTCGAGCACGATGGCATCGTCGTCGCGCAGCGCCCGCTCGGCGTCGTCGAGCCGGGTGCGTGCGTCGTCGACGCGCTTGGCGTGCACGTCGTCGGCCCGGCCCGCCGACTCCTGCGCCCTGCGCTTCATCGCACCGGCGATGATCTTCGGCAACCCGGCGTCCTTGACGTTGCGCGCGGCGGTGCCCGACCGGCGGGCCGCGCGTTCGCGGGCCTGCTGCATCTGCCGCTTCTCGCGTTTGAGCTGCTGCCCGGCGTTGCGCAGGTTGCTCTCGGCGAGCCGCTGGTCCGCCGCGACGGTCTCCTCGTAAGCGGTGAAGCCGCCGCCGTAGAACCGCATCTCGCCGCGGTACAGTTCGGCGATCTGATCCATCCGGTCGAGCAGCACCCGGTCATGACTCACCACCACCAGACACCCGGTGAAGTCGTCGAGCGCGGCGTACAGCGCGTGCCGGGCGTCGGCGTCCAGGTTGTTCGTCGGCTCGTCGAGCAGCAGCACGTCGGGCCGCTTCAGTAGTTGCGCGGCCAGACCCAGGGTGACCACCTCACCACCGGACAGCGAGCCCAGTGTGCGGTCGAGAGTGACGTGTTCGAGGCCGAGGCGGTCGAGTTGCGCGCGGGCGCGCTCCTCGACGTCCCAGTCGTCACCGATCGCGGTGAAGACGTCCTCGCCCGCGTCGCCGGCGGCGAGGGCGGCCAAAGCGTCGACGACGCCGGCGATTCCGAGCACATCAGCGACTCCCCGGCCGGCGTCGAACGGCAGCGCCTGCGGCAGGTAGGCCAGCACTCCGTCGACCGTGACCGCGCCGGAGGTCGGCGCCTGTTCGCCGGCGATCAATGTGAGCAGGGTGGTCTTACCCGCACCGTTGGGCGCGACGAGGCCAGTGCGGCCGTCGTCGAGAGCGAAGGACAGATCAGCGAACTGGACCGAGCCGTCGGGCCAGGCGAAGGACAGATTGGTGGCGATGATCGAAGACATGAGGAGGCTTTCGTGGGGCCGCGGACACACCGGTGCCGCGGTGAGGACGATGGATGACTGCGATCTCTCCGGATCATCCGGAGATGTCGTCGTCTCCCCACATGTCTTCAGCCCACCTCGATCGGGAACATTCGTCCGCTGATCACATTAGGAGCGCCGTCAAGCGGTTAAATATGCCCGCAGCATGTCGGTGGCCGCGGTGATGCGGCCGATCTGCACGTGTTCGTCGGCGCGGTGGGCGAGGTTCGGATCGCCGGGCCCGTAGTTGACCGCGGGGATGCCCAGCGCCGCGAACCGTGCCACGTCGGTCCACCCGTACTTGGCCCGCACCTGCCCGCCGGCGGCCTCGACCAGCTTGGCCGCCGCGGGTTGGGTGAGGCCGGGCAGCGCACCGGGGGCGGCGTCGGTCTGGTCGATCCGGACGTCGAGGCCGTCGAGGATCTCGTGCACGTGCGCGAGCGCCTGTTCGACGCTGCGATCCGGCGCGAACCGGAAGTTCGCCGTGACCGACGCCGCGTCCGGGATCACGTTGCCTGCGACGCCGCCGTCGATGCGCACCGCCGAGAGCCCCTCGCGATAGACGCAGCCGTCGATGTCGACACTGCGCGCCTCATATCCCGACAACCGGTCGAGGACCGCACCGAGCTTGTGGATCGCGTTGTCGCCGAGCCATGATCGCGCGGAATGCGCCCTGGTGCCCGTCGCGCTGACCACCACCCGCAGCGTGCCTTGGCAGCCCGCCTCGATGTAGCCGCCGGACGGCTCGCCGAGTATCGCAACGTCGGCCTGCAGCCAGTCCGGCAGCTCGCGCTCGATGCGGCCGAGGCCGTTGGCGCTCGCCTCGATCTCCTCGCAGTCGTACATGACGAGCGTCAGGTCGTGGCTGGGCTGGGCGATGGTGGCGGCCAGGTGCAGGAAAACCGCGTCTCCGGACTTCATGTCCGACGTGCCGCAGCCGTGCAGTTCGTCGCCGTCCATCCGGCTCGGCACGTTGTCGACCGCGGGCACGGTGTCGATGTGCCCCGCCAGCAGCACCCGCGAGGACCGGCCGAGATTGGTCCGCGCCAGCACCGCGTCACCGTTGCGGACGATCTCGAACCCGTGGGTCTGTGCGCGCAGGGCGGCCTCGATCTCGTCGGCGATGCGCTGCTCGTGCCGCGATTCGCTGGGGATGTCGACCAGCGCGGCGGTCAGCGCGACGGGGTCGTCGTGCAGGTCCAGGGCCACAGCAGTAGACCCTATTCCAGTAGCCTGTGGCACCGTGACTTCTGCTGTGGGAATCGGCCTTGCGACGCTGGCGGCCGACGGGACGGTGCTCGACACCTGGTTCCCGGCGCCGGACCTGAACATCGGCGGCGATCCGGGCACGGTGCGGCTGTCGGTGGCCGAGGTGCCCGAGGAACTTGCGGTGCTGGCCGGCCGCGACGACGAGCGCGACGTCGAGACCGTCGTCGTGCGCACGGTGATCGACTCGCTGGCCGACAAGCCGGCCGACGGCTACGACGCCTACCTGCGGCTACACCTGCTGTCGCACCGGCTGATCAAGCCGCACGAGGCGAACATGGACGGCGTGTTCGGCGTGCTGGCCAACGTCGTGTGGACGAACTTCGGTCCGTGCGCCGTGCCGGGCTTCGAGACCGTGCGGGCCCGGCTGCGCCGGCGCGGGCCGGTGACGGTCTACGGCATCGACAAGTTCCCGCGGATGGTCGACTACGTCGTCCCGACGGGCGTGCGGATCGCCGATGCCGACCGGGTCCGGCTCGGCGCCCATCTGGCCACGGGCACCACCGTGATGCACGAGGGCTTCGTCAACTTCAACGCGGGAACGCTCGGCAGTTCGATGGTCGAGGGCCGCATCTCCGCCGGTGTCGTGGTCGACGACGGGTCGGACGTCGGCGGTGGCGCGTCGATCATGGGCACCCTGTCCGGTGGTGGGAAGAACGTCATCTCGGTCGGCAAGCGGTGCCTGCTCGGCGCCAACGCCGGGCTGGGCATCTCGCTGGGCGACGACTGCGTCGTGGAGGCCGGCCTCTACGTCACCGCAGGCACCAAGGTGCAGACCGGCGACGGGCAGACCGTCAAGGCGCGCGACCTCTCGGGCGCGAACAACCTGCTGTTCCGCCGCAATTCGCTGTCCGGAGCGGTCGAGGTGGTCAAGCGCGACGGCACCGGCATCACGCTCAACGAGGCGCTGCACGCCAACTGATCGCCGCCCCGTCTACGAGGCGGCGAGGACGCAGAATTCGTTGCCCTCGGGGTCGGCCAGCACCACCCAGCTCCGGTCGCCCTGCCCGACGTCGACGTGACGCGCACCGAGTCCGACCAGCCGGTCGACCTCGACCTGCTGGTCGGCCGGGGTGAAGTCGAAGTGGATCCGGTTCTTCACGATCTTGTCGTCGGGCACCGCGAGGAACAGCCAGTCCGGCCCCGCGCCGTCCGGCGCGCGCAACCGCACGTCGCCGTCGTCGTCCACCTCGTGCGGCCAGCCGAGCACCCGCGCCCACCACGCGCCGAGTGCGCGGGGGTCAGCCGCGTCGACGCACACCTCGGTGAACCTCAATCCCACTGTGCGAGTTCCTTCTTGAGCACCTTGCCCATCGCGTTGCGCGGCAGTTCGGCGACCAGCCGGACCTCACGCGGCCGCTTGTGCACCGAGAGCTGATCGGCGACGTAGGCGATCAGGGTGTCCGGATCCGCCGAGCCGACGACGTAGGCGACGATCCGCTGCCCGAGGTCGGTGTCGGGCACACCGACGACCGCGGCCTCCTCGACGCCGGGATGCCCGAGCAGTGCGGCCTCCACCTCGCCGGCGCCCACCCGGTAGCCGCCGGACTTGATCAGGTCCACCGACTCCCGGCCGACGATGCGGTGCATGCCGCCCCCGTCCACCACCGCGACGTCACCGGTGCGGAACCAGCCGTTGCCGTCGAACGCCGCGGCCGTCGCGTCGGGCAGGTTCAGATAGCCGTCGAACATCGTGGGGCTCGAC
The DNA here is from genome assembly GCF_030519285.1 of Mycolicibacterium arseniciresistens. NCBI lineage: Bacteria > Bacillati > Actinomycetota > Actinomycetes > Mycobacteriales > Mycobacteriaceae > Mycobacterium > Mycolicibacterium arseniciresistens. The sequence continues at coordinate 721 of NZ_JAUMSQ010000265.1, read as the reverse complement.
ACCAGCAGCCGGCCGATGGTCTCGCCGTCGTGCGCGATCTCGTCACCGCCCTCGTCGACCAGCCGCGTCCCGACGCCGGACACCGGAAGCCCGACCCACCCGGCCCGGCGTTCCCCGTCGACCGTGGTGCTCACGGTGATCAGCGTCTCGGTGCTGCCGTACCGCTCCACCGGCGCCTGGCCGGTGAGCTCGGCGAGCCGCTCGAAGACCGGCACCGGCAGCGGCGCGCTCCCGGAGACCAGCAGCCGCGCCGACGACAGCGCCCGTGCGGCGTCGGCGTCTGCCGCGATCCGCGACCACACCGTCGGCACCCCGAAGTACAGCGATCCGCGCGCCTCGGCGTAGCCGGCGGGGCTGGGCCGCCCGGTGTGCACGAACCGGTTGCCGATCCGCAGTGAGCCCAGCAGGCCCAGCACCAGGCCGTGCACATGGAACAGCGGCAGGCCGTGCACGAGCGTGTCCTCGGCGGTCCACTGCCATGCCGCGGCCAGTGCGTCGATGTCGGCGGCCACCGCCCGCCGGCTCAGCACCACGCCCTTCGGCGGGCCGGTGGTGCCGGAGGTGTACATGATCAGTGCCGGCGACTCGGGCGGCGGTTCGGCGTAGCGGTGCCACGACCGCGCGTGCATCCGCACCGGGACCACCGGCAGCCCGCCGTCATCGGCGGGCGGTGTGCCGAGCCAGGCCTGGGCGCCCGAGTCGGTGAGGATGTGGCGGCGTT
>NZ_JAUMSQ010000264.1:0-7142 GCF_030519285.1 Mycolicibacterium arseniciresistens | reverse complement strand
CACGACCGCGCGTGCATCCGCACCGGGACCACCGGCAGCCCGCCGTCATCGGCGGGCGGTGTGCCGAGCCAGGCCTGGGCGCCCGAGTCGGTGAGGATGTGGCGGCGTTCGGCGGCGCCGACGTCCGCGGGCACCGGCACCACGGGCACCCCGGCGATCAGGCAGCCGGTGATGGCCAGCACCGTCGCCGCGCTCGGCGTCGCCAGCACCGCCACCCGGTGCGCACCGGCGACACGCTCGGCCACCGAGGTCGCGGCGCCGACGAGATCGCTGCGGCTGAGCACCGCCCCGTCGATCCGGACCGCGTCGGAGATGTCGGCTCCCCCGGCGACCGCGGCGGGATTCAGCGAGGCCAGCAACACGCCAGCGAGGCTACTCGCCGCGGTTCGGCGATACTGTGCCGGTGACTTCCATCGAGCGCGTCGGATCTCGCGAGGTGTACCGCAACGCGTGGCTGACGGTGCGCGAGGACGACATCCGCCGCCCCGACGGCAGCCCCGGCATCTACGCAGTGGTCGACAAGCCGACCTACGCGCTGGTGATCCCGCGTGACGGCGACCGGTTCACCCTGGTCGAGCAGTACCGGTATCCACTCGGCCTGCGGCGCTGGGAATTCCCGCAGGGCACGGCGCCCGGGATGGCGGCGATGGACGCCGAACCGCTCGCGGCCCGCGAACTGCGCGAGGAGACCGGACTGCGTGCGGCGACGCTGACGCTGCTGGGCCGGCTCGACGTCGCGCCCGGGATGAGCAGTCAGCGGGGGTGGGTGTTCCTGGCCACCGGCGTCACGCAGGGCGACCATGACCGCGAGCACGAGGAGCAGGACATGCACAGCGCATGGTTCTCCCGCGCCGAGGTCGAGAAGATGATGCGTGACGGCGACATCACCGATGCCCAGTCGATCGCCGCGTGGGCCCTGCTGTTGCTCAGCGAGCACGTCTAGCCGCCGATGATTCGGGCGGCCGGGTGAGGTCAGCACTCAGGACGAAAGGAAAACGCCATGAGTACCGACGACACCGAGATCCGCGAGGTCATCACCGGGTGGGCCGCCGCGATCCGCGACTGCGACCAGGACGGGGTGCTGAGCGGCCACGACCCCGACATCGTCATGTTCGACGTCCCGCCGCCCTATCGCGGCGTGCGCGGCATCGACGAGTACCGGGCGTCGTGGCCGCCGTTCTTCGAATACATCCGCCAGGGCGCGCAGTTCGAGATCGAGGAACTCGACGTCACCGCGGGCGAGGACGTCGCCTTCGCGTGGGGCCTGCTGCGGTGCGGCAAGCCTGAGGAATTCGAGACCAATCCCGAGAACCGGCTGCGCATCACGGTGGGGTTGCGCCGGGTCGACGGCCGCTGGCGGGTCATCCACGAACACCATTCCTTCCCGATGCTCGGCTGACCGGAGTAATACAACGGTCATCGGCGCGGAAAAGCCGCGAAACAGCGCCACCTCAAGATGGGTGCACCATGACCACGTTGACCAGAACGCTCATCGAGGGCAGGGCGAACGGCCGCCCCGTCGACGACATCCCGCCACTGCGCCGGCTCGTGCCGCTGGCCTTGCAGCACGTGCTCGCGATGTACGCAGGCGCCGTCGCGGTGCCCCTGATCGTCGGTGGGGCGATGGTCGCGGCCGGGCGGCTCGAGCAGTCCGACATCGTGCACCTGATCATGGCCGACCTGCTGGTGGCAGGCATCGCGACCATCGTGCAGGCGGTCGGCTTCTGGCGGTTCGGGGTCCGGCTGCCGCTGATGCAGGGCGTCACGTTCGCGGCCGTCGGGCCGATGATCACCATCGGCGCCAACCACGGCATCACGACGATCTATGGCTCCGTCATCGCCTGCGGATTGTTCATGATGGCGCTCGCGCCGGTGTTCGGGAAGCTGATCCGCTTCTTCCCGCCGCTGGTGACGGGCACCATCATCCTCATCATCGGGGTGTCGCTGATGCGGGTGGCCGCCGGCTGGTTCGGCGGCGGAACGGGCCCCGAATTCGGCGACCCGAAGGCCGTCGGCATGGGCTTCTTCACCCTCGCCGTCATCATCGCGCTCGAACGCTTCGCACCCGAGAGTGTGCGGCGGGTGTCGATCCTGCTCGGCCTGATCGTGGGCACGGTCGTGGCGATCCCGCTGGGGATGACCGACTGGAGCCACATGGGCGAGTACGGCTGGGTGGGCGTGGTGACACCGTTCCAGTTCGGGCTGCCGACCTTCGAGATCAGCTCGATCATCGCGCTGCTCATCGTCGCGATCGTGATCATGACCGAGACCACCGGCGACATCGTGGCGGTGGGTGAGATCGTCGACGAGAAGATCACGCCCCGACGGCTCGCCGACGGGTTACGCGCCGACGGTCTCGGCACGGTGCTTGGCGGCGTCTTCAACACGTTCCCGTACACGGCGTTCGCGCAGAACGTCGGCCTGGTGGCGATCACCGGCGTGCGCAGCCGCCATGTCGCGACCGCGGCGGGGGTGATCCTGGTGCTGCTGGGCCTGCTGCCGAAGATGGCCGCCGTGGTGGAGGGCATCCCGCTTCCGGTGCTCGGCGGCGCCGGGGTGGCGCTGTTCGGGATGGTCGCGGCAAGCGGCGTGCGCACCCTGGCGAAGGTGCGGTTCGACAACACGAACGTGCTCGTGGTGGCGATCTCGGTGGGCGTCGCGATGCTCACCGAAGCCAAGCTGTACTACACCGACCGGGCACTCGCCGACAGCCCGGTCAACGTTTCGCTCGACCTGTATCACCAGTTCCCCGACTGGTTCCAGACGATCTTCCATTCCGGTATCTCGGCCGGAGCGGTGACGGCGATCGCGCTCAATCTTCTGCTCAACCGCCACCGAGCCGCCCCGGACGAGGACGACACCCCGGCGGCCTACGACGCGCCGAGGGGCGCGCTGCCCGATCCGCTCGACGCGCTGCGGGCGGCCGACCCATCGACCCCGCCGCAGCAGTTGCGCGAGCTCGCCGAGGCGCGGCCCGAACTGCACACCATCATCGTCACGAACCCCTCCACCGACGTCGAGACCTGCGAGTGGATCAAGCAGCAGGGCGACCCGCGGGTCGAAGCGGTGTGCCAGAAGTGGGACGAGGTCACCGAGGGCCGGTTCTCTCGCCGCAGTCGCGAGTAGCGGGCGTGGCGTAACCGGCTGCCCGGCGTTCACCGTCATACGGTGGGACGATGCACATTCGCCGCCTCGGCACGGTCCTGCTGACCGCGGTGTCCGTGGCCGCGTTCGTGACTCCCTCCACCGCTCAGGCGGCGGGACAGGTGTGGTCCGGCCGGTATTCGCTGGTGCGCTACGCCGCCGAGAAGACCGGGACGAGCCTGGCCGCCCAGCAGTGGGAGCCCACCTTCAGCGACGTGTACCTGTTCACCACCGACTGCTCGACGGGGCGGTGCGTCGCCACGGTCGTCGGCGGGCCGAAGCCGCAGAACCCGACCCTGCCGCAGCCGCCGCGCTACACCTGGGACGGCGAGAAGTGGGTGCACGTCTACGACTGGCAGTGGGACTGCTATCAGGGCCCGGGTGTGGAGAAGGTGTGGGCGCCGGCCCGCTCGGTGGCGTGGTACGCGCCGCACTCCGACGGCGTCCTACGGGGCAACTGGCGCACCGACATCCAGGGCGGTCCGTGCAACGGCTCCGTCGAGATGGCCGTCGACGCCTCCCCCGTCTTCTGACGCTTCTGCGTTGACTTTGCACTCAGATCACGATTTCGCCTGTCGCGGCGATCTGTGAGCAATGTCAATGCGCCGCGGGCGCGGAGTCAGCGGCGTTCGGCGAGCGCGCGCAGGAAGAACGTCAGGTTGGCCGGACGCTCGGCCAGCCTGCGGACGAAGTAGCCGTACCACTGGGTGCCGAACGGCACGTACACCCGCACCGGGTCACCGCTCTCGGCCAGCCGGACCTGCTCGGGATCCCGCACGCCGTACAGCATCTGGTACTCGAAATCGTCGACGCCGCGGCCGTGTTCGCGCACCAGCGCAGGCACCGCGCCGATGATCGCCGGATCGTGGGACGCCACCATCGGGTAGCCCGAGCCGCCCATCAGCACCCGCAGGCAACGCAGATAGGAGTCGGTGACCTCGTCGGCGTCGCGGTAGGCCACCGTCGCCGGCTCGTCATACGCGCCCTTGCACAGCCGGATCCGCGCCCCGGCGGCGGCGAAGTCCTCGCAGTCGGCCTCGGTGCGGCGCAGATAGGCCTGCAGCACCGTGCCCAGCCAGTCGAAGTCGGCGCGCAGTTCGCGCACGATCGACAGCGTCGAGTCGGTAGTGGTGTGGTCTTCGGCGTCCACGGTCACCCACGCTCCGATCTGCTGGGCCCGCCCGCAGATCGTGTGTGCGTTCTCCAGCGCGATCTTCTCGCCGTCGCGGGGCAGCGCCTGCCCGAGCGCCGACAGCTTCAGCGACACCTCGAGTGGCCGCACCGTCGAACCGGTGTCACGGCGGCGGCCCAGCGCGTCGAGCAGGCCGAGGTAGGCGTCGACGTTGGCGGTGGCGGCCTCGGTGTCGGCGACGTCCTCGCCGAGGTAGTCGATGCTGACCATCCGGCCGGACTCGCGCAGCGCCGCAACGGAGCTCAGCGCATCGTCGACCGTCTCGCCCGGCACGAACCGGTGTACCACGCTGCGGGTCAACGGGATTCGCTCGGCGGTGCGGCGCAACCGCTTGGACCGGCCGGCCGCGAGGATCGCCGGCCGGGCCACCCGCTGGAAGACGCCCATGTCAGGCGCCCATGTGCGGGTAGCGGTGATCGGTGGCCGGGACGAACGTCTCCTTGATCGACCGGGCCGACGTCCAGCGCAGCAGGTTCTGCATCGACCCGGCCTTGTCGTTGGTGCCCGAACCGCGGGAACCGCCGAACGGCTGCTGGCCGACGACCGCGCCGGTCGGTTTGTCGTTGACGTAGAAGTTGCCCGCCGCGTGGCGCAGCCGGGTCTGGGCGGCCAGCACCGCCGCACGGTCGGTCGCGATCACCGCGCCGGTGAGCGCGTAGGCGGCGCCGGCGTCGATGGTCTCGAGGATCTGCTCGTACTCGCCGTCGGGGTAGACGTGCACGCTCAGGATCGGCCCGAAGTACTCGGTGCTGAAGGACTCGTCGCCTGGGTCGTCGGACAGCAGCACGGTCGGCCGCACGAAATAGCCTTCGCTGTCGTCGTACTCGCCGCCGACGGCGACCGTCACGTTCGGCGCGCTCTTCGCCCGCTCGATCGCTGCGACGTTCTTGGCGAACGCGCGCTCGTCGATCAGCGCGCCGCCGAAGTTCGTCAGGTCGGCGACGTCGCCGTAGCGCAGGGTTTCGGTGGCGCCGAGGAAGTCGTCGCCCATCCGCTGCCACACCGACCGCGGCACGAACGCCCGCGAGGCCGCCGAACACTTCTGCCCCTGGTAGTCGAACGCACCGCGGATGAGCGCGGTCCGCAGCACGTCGGGATCGGCGCTGGTGTGCGCGAGCACGAAGTCCTTCCCGCCGGTCTCCCCCACCAGCCGCGGATAGGTGCGATAGCGGTCGATGTTCGCGCCGACCTCGCGCCACAGGTGCTGGAACGTCGCCGTCGATCCGGTGAAGTGGATGCCCGCCAGCCGCGGGTCGCTCAGCACCACCTCGGACACCGCCTGACCGTCTCCGGTGAGCAGGTTGATCACCCCCGGCGGCAGGCCCGCCGCCTCGAGCAGCTGCATGGTCAGGTAGGCCGCGAACGTCTGTGTCGGCGAGGGCTTCCACACCACGGTGTTGCCGAGCAGGGCGGGGGCGGTGGGCAGGTTGCCCGCGATCGCGGTGAAGTTGAACGGGGTGATCGCGTAGACGAACCCCTCGAGCGGCCGGTAGTCGGCGCGGTTCCACACGCCGCGGGTGCTCAGCGGCTGCTGTTCGAGGATCTGCCGGGCGAACGCCACATTGAATCGCCAGAAGTCGATCAGCTCGCACGCCGCGTCGATCTCGGCCTGGTATGCGGACTTGGACTGGCCGAGCATGGTGGCGGCGCAGAGCTTCTCCCGCCACGGGCCGGCAAGCAGGTCGGCCGCGCGCAGGAACACCGCGGCGCGCTCGTCGAACGGGGTGGCCTCCCAGCCGGCCTTGGCGGCGATCGCCGCGTCGACGGCCGCGCCTGCATCGGTGTGCTCGGCGTTGGTCAGCGTGCCGAGCCGCGCACCGTGGCGGTGGGGCTGCACGACGTCGATGCGCGTCCCGCCGCCCATCCGGTGTTCGCCGCCGATGACGTGCGGCAGGTCGAGGGGGTCGGCGGCCAGTGCCGAGAGTGCGTCGGTGAGGCGGGTGCGTTCACCCGAGCCGGGGGCGTAGTCGTGCACCGGCTCGTTCGCCGGCAACGGCACATCGGTGATGGCGTCCATGGAATGAGGATCCCCGAAGCGGACGCCCGGCAGACTGGCCGATCGGCCAAGACATTGCGGCTGCCGCTATAGAATCGGACAGTATGCCGTCGGCCCGCATCCCGCTCGGTGAGCTGCTGTTGGCGCTGGACCGCACGATGGTCGGCCTCGAGCACGCGCCGCGCGGCCTCGATGTCCCGGTCGGGTCGGTCGCCCTGGTCGACGCCGACGACGTCCGCCTGGGGCTGGCGCTCGGTGCGGGCAGTGCCGATCTGTTCTTCCTGCTCGGCGTGCCCGACGACGCGGCCGCGCGCTGGCTGACCGGTCAGGCCCGGCCACCGGTCGCGATCTTCGTCAAGGCGCCGACGCCCCGGCTGATCGAGCATGCCGGCGCGGCGGGAGTGGCCGTGGTGGCGGTGGACCCGCAGGCCAGGTGGGAGCGGCTCTACCGGCTGGTGAACCACATCTTCGACCACCGCAATGACCTGTCCGACACGCAGTTACCCGGCGGCACAGATCTTTTCGCGTTGGCCCAGGCCATCGCCGATCGCACCCGCGGCCTGGTCAGCATCGAGGATGCCGCCTCTCATGTGCTGGCGTACTCCTCCTCCAATGCCGAAGCCGACGAGTTGCGGCGGTTGTCGATCCTCGGCCGCGCCGGGCCGCCGGAGCACCTCGAGTGGATCGGCCAGTGGGGCATCTTCGACTCGCTGCGCGCCGGCGGCGACGTGGTCCGCGTCGCCGAACGCCCCGAACTGGGCCTGCGGCCGCGGCTCGCCGTGGGCGTCCACCTGCCCTCGGCCGGCGATC
>NZ_JAUMSQ010000263.1:0-12817 GCF_030519285.1 Mycolicibacterium arseniciresistens | reverse complement strand
GGCGCGGCGCTGGGCGGTCCGCGCCCCGGAGCGGCCGGTCGCGGCGATCACTCCGCCTCCGGCGCGCCGGGCCATTCCGCGGAGCAAACGACCATGCCCGCCGTCATCAGCACCGTTCGTGGATCTGGGCCAACTTCGCCTCGCCCCGCGAAGGGCGGTGGCCCGGATCGTGGCGGCGGCACCCGCCGACGGTGATCCGGATGTAGTCGCCGGCCCCGTCCATCGTGAGTTCCACCGGCCGGTCCAGCCGGGTCAGGGCCGCGGCGATCGGCTCGCCGAACCGCAGCAGGGTGTCGTCGTCGGCGGGGATGATCGTGACCTCGAATGACGTCACCCGTTCGGGTGTCGCGCGGCCGGGCCCGTCTTCCCCGTGTACCGAGTGGGTGTCGACGAGCCGGACCACCTCGGTCCACACCTGCTGGGTGACGGCATCGGGGACCACACCCGTCGAGACGTAGGTGTTCGGGCTTCGATGCGATTCGGCCGGTGGGTTGCGCAGCGTCCAGTCGGCGCCGGCAAGTCCAGGATGCTTCCGCTGCAGCTCGACCGCCGCCTTGGTGTCGACCGGTTGGCGCAGGTAGATGTCCACGCCGTAGCCGAGCCCCGGGATGTTTGACCCGGGCTGCATCGACACCTCCTCGACAGCCGCGGCCGCCATCACGTCGAAGAACAGCGCCACCGGCGAATCGGTGTCCTCGCCTTCGCCGCCGAGCGGGCGGAGCGTCAGGTCACCCCTGACGGCGGCCATGCTCAGCTGGACGTAGTGGACGTCGAACCCCACACCGTCGGATTCGGCGACGAAGGTCCGGGCGACGCGCTGGGCCTGACCCACGGTGGCGTCCGGGGCGAGCTCGACGGTGAGGTCGAAGTTCTCGCCGTGGGTGAAGGTCTTCCGGTAGTCGTTGTCGACCGCGGCCACCCCGGGCAACGGGCGGATCGCGTCTGCGATCCGCTGCGCCGCCGAACTCTCGTCGGACGTGACGCAGCCTGCGAGCACGAGAGTCAGGGCGACCGCGACAGCGGCCGCTACTGCTCGACGAAGAAGTTGTCGTTGGCGATGAACCACTCGCGCCGTTCCTCGTCGGTCAGCTCTCCCAGTTGGGCCAGCCCCTCGAAGTAGTGCTCGCGCGGAGCACCCGGGGCGAACAGCATGAGGATCGACGCTGGTTCGTCGGCCTCGTTGCGGAAGCCGTGGATGCCGCCGGGCGGTACGTAGAGGAAGTCGTTGCGCGTCCCGTCCAGCCAGTCGGTGCCGTCGTAGAGCTTGATGCTGCCGGACAGGACGAAGAACGCCTCGGACATGGCCCGGTGGTAGTGCGGTCCCGGTCCGCCGCCCTTCGGCGCGATCTCGACGCGGTACAGCCCGTAGTCGCCGCCGGTCGCCTGCTGATTGGCGAGGTAGTGGTACTGGACGAGGCCGAAGGAGTCGTAGTCCGGCGGCTCGTCACCCCGTTTCAGCCACGCACTCACCTCGGGCTCGTCTTCGGTGTATCGGGGCGGGGGATAGGGCGGAACGACCAGCGACACGTGGTCGAGCGTATCCCGCCCGATTCGGGATCAGACCGGGAAGATCACGCCGGTCTTCTCCTGCGACACCGACCAGAGCCGCTGCTGTGCCGCGACGTCGTGCGACCGGTCGCTCGTGGACACCACCTTCGGGAAGCCGCGCAGCTCGGCGAACCCTCCGGGACCGAAGTACTGGCCACCGAGTGCGCCGGGGTCGGTCGCCGCGCGCAACGTCGGCAGGGCGCCCATCGCGGTGCTTTGTTCCAGTGGGCGGAAGAGGAGCTGCACCACGCGCGGCGAATACCGCGCCAGTTCGGAGCTCGACCCTCCGGGATGGGCGGCAAGGGCGGTGGTGGCGGTGCCGGTGAGGCGGCGCTGCAGTTCGTAGGTGAAGAGCAGATTGGCCAGCTTCGACTGCCCGTAGGCGCCGATCCTGGAGTAACCGCGCTCGGACCCCAGGTCGTCGAAGTGGATGCGGCCGAAGCGGTGGCCGATGCTGCTCACCGTCACCACCCGCGATCCCGGCGATTCGAGCAGCCGGTCGAGGAGCAGCCCGGTGAAGGCGAAGTGGCCGAGGTGATTCGTGCCGAACTGCAGCTCGAACCCGTCGCCGGTGGTGGCCTTCGGCGTCATCATCACGCCCGCGTTGTTGACGAGGAGGTCGATCCGGTCGAGACCGGCCCGCAGCGCCTCGGCCGCGTCGCGCACCGACTCCAGTGAGGTGAGGTCGAGTTCCTGCACCGACACGTCGGCTCCGCGGTTTCGGGCGGCGATCAGGTCGGCGGCGGCCTTGCCCTTGTCGAGGTTGCGCACGGCGAGCACGACGCGTGCCCCGCGGGCGGCGAGGGCGGCGGCGGTCTCGTAGCCGAGGCCGGTGTTGGCGCCGGTGATGACGGCGGTGCGCCCGGTCTGGTCGGGGATGTCGGCGGTGCTCCAGCGGGACATGGGTCCTCCTCGTTAGAATGAATTCGGAACGTGCGCTCCGTTTCCTCCGACTATACGGAACGCGCGCTCCGTTTTGTCAACCGGAAGGACCGATTGTGGTGACAGAGACGTCACGGCCGTTGCGAGCGGATGCCGCCCGCAACCGTGCGCGGGTTCTCGCCGTCGCCTACGAGACGTTCGCGGCCGAGGGCGTCGCGGTGCCGATCGACGAGATCGCCCGCCGCGCCGGCGTCGGCCCGGGCACCGTCTACCGGCACTTCCCGACGAAGGAGGCGCTGTTCCAGGCGGTCATCGAGGATCGGGTGCGCAGCATCGTGGCCGCCGCCGAGACCCTGCTCGCCGACGATCCGGGGTCGGCGCTCTTCGAGTTCCTGCGTGAGATGGTGCGGACGGCCGCAGTGGACCACGGGATGGCCGACGCGCTGGCGAACTACGGCGTCGACATCGACCAGGCCGCACCCGGCGCCGAAGCCGCGTTCGTCAAGGTGCTCACCGATCTGCTGGCGGCCGGTCAGCGCGCGGGCACCGTTCGGGCTGACATCGGTCCGGCCGAAGTGAAGGCCCTCCTGATGGTGTGCAAGTCCACCCAGGACCACGGCGCCGGTATCGCCGACCGGGTGGTGGCGGTCATCGTCGACGGCCTCCGCGCGGGCTGAACTACCTTGCACTCGCCCTGGTCGAGTGCTAGAAATGCAGTTGGCACTCGCGACCAGTGAGTGCTAGGTCGGGACGGTGAGACACGGGTCCGCGTATGCGGAGCACACCCGAGTCGTCCGTCGCGGGCACTGGGCCCGGCCACAAAGACGTGCAAATCCCTTGTTCGGAGGAATCACTTCGCAATGGCCAAGACAATTGCGTATGACGAAGAGGCCCGTCGCGGCCTCGAGCGGGGCCTCAATGCCCTCGCCGACGCGGTAAAGGTGACGCTGGGCCCCAAGGGCCGCAACGTCGTCCTGGAGAAGAAGTGGGGCGCCCCCACGATCACCAACGATGGTGTGTCCATCGCCAAGGAGATCGAGCTGGAGGACCCGTACGAGAAGATCGGCGCTGAGCTGGTCAAAGAGGTCGCCAAGAAGACCGACGACGTCGCAGGCGACGGCACCACCACCGCCACCGTGCTGGCCCAGGCGCTTGTGCGCGAGGGTCTGCGCAACGTTGCGGCCGGCGCCAACCCGCTCGGCTTGAAGCGTGGCATCGAGAAGGCCGTCGAGAAGGTCACCGAGACGCTGCTGAAGTCGGCCAAGGAGGTCGAGACCAAGGAGCAGATCGCTGCCACCGCGGGCATCTCCGCCGGCGACCAGTCCATCGGCGACCTGATCGCCGAGGCCATGGACAAGGTCGGCAACGAGGGTGTCATCACCGTCGAGGAGTCCAACACCTTCGGCCTGCAGCTCGAGCTCACCGAGGGTATGCGCTTCGACAAGGGCTACATCTCGGGCTACTTCGTGACCGACGCCGAGCGCCAGGAAGCCGTCCTGGAGGATCCCTACATCCTGCTGGTCAGCTCCAAGGTGTCGACCGTCAAGGATCTGCTTCCGCTGCTGGAGAAGGTCATCCAGGCCGGCAAGCCGCTGCTGATCATCGCCGAGGACGTCGAGGGTGAAGCCCTGTCGACCCTGGTGGTCAACAAGATCCGTGGCACCTTCAAGTCCGTCGCCGTGAAGGCGCCGGGCTTCGGTGATCGCCGCAAGGCGATGCTGCAGGACATCGCGATCCTCACCGGCGGCCAGGTCGTCAGCGAAGAGGTCGGTCTGTCGCTCGAGACCGCCGACATCACGCTGCTGGGCCAGGCCCGCAAGGTCGTCGTCACCAAGGACGAGACCACGGTCATCGAGGGTGCCGGCGATGCCGACGCGATCCAGGGCCGGGTGGCCCAGATCCGCGCCGAGATCGAGAACAGCGACTCCGACTACGACCGCGAGAAGCTGCAGGAGCGCCTGGCCAAGCTGGCCGGCGGTGTTGCGGTGATCAAGGCCGGAGCTGCCACCGAGGTGGAGCTCAAGGAGCGCAAGCACCGCATCGAGGACGCCGTCCGCAACGCGAAGGCCGCCGTCGAAGAGGGCATCGTCGCCGGTGGTGGCGTGGCTCTGCTGCAGTCGGCTCCGTCGCTCGATGAGCTGTCGCTCACCGGTGACGAGGCGACCGGCGCGAACATCGTTCGCGTCGCGCTGTCGGCCCCGCTGAAGCAGATCGCGTTCAACGGCGGGCTCGAGCCCGGCGTCGTCGCCGAGAAGGTCACCAACTCGCCTGCCGGGACCGGCCTCAACGCCGCCACCGGTGAGTACGAGGACCTGCTCAAGGCCGGCGTCGCGGACCCGGTGAAGGTCACCCGCTCGGCGCTGCAGAACGCGGCGTCCATTGCGGCGCTGTTCCTCACCACCGAGGCCGTCGTCGCCGACAAGCCGGAGAAGTCGGCCGCACCCGCGGGCGACCCGACCGGTGGCATGGGCGGCATGGACTTCTGAGTCCTGCTCAACCAGAACAACACGGGAAGGCCCGGCCTGCTTGCAGGCCGGGCTTTTTCGTGCGCGCTCGAAGGGCGCCCGGCGGCGCAGGCGGGATCGTTCGCCGAGCCTGGCCGATCGAACCTTTCGCGGCTCGCCCGCATGCGAATTCCTTCGCGCGGTAGGACGCCTGGCGCGGGAGATCAAGATCGCGAGTCGTCGTGCGGGAGTGGAGCAGCCGCGTGCGGAGCGCCGTTCGCGCACCACGAGCCAACGTAGGCCTACCAATTCGTCGATGAATTGCGTAGCGTCGTCCCGTGTTGTTGCTGTCGTGGACGCACGCAAACATGCGTCCGGCCCTGCCCGGTTCTCCGACCACCTCTGTGCACCACTGTGCGACTGCGGGGTTGAGGAACCGATGACGAGTTCGCTCGGGGCGGCGCTGGCCGACACTCTGAGGCACAGCCCGAACGATCTGGTGGTCCTCGACGATGGCGACTGGGTTCGGCACCCCTGGCCCGAGGTCTTCGTCAGGGCGGAGAACGTAGCGGAGCGGCTGCTGGACGACGGCGTGGGCGCGGTCGGCCTGGTCGGCGAGCCCACCGTCGAGTTCATCGCCTCGATCGTCGGCGCCTTCGTCGCCGGCGCCGCGGTGTCGATCCTGCCGGGACCCGTGCGCGGCGCCGACTCCGGACAGTGGGCGCTCTCGACGGTCGACCGTCTCAAGAACATTGGTGTGCAGCGCATCCTGAGCAACGGCAGCCACCTGGAGCGACTCGGGTCGATCGTCGAGCCGCAGATGCTGAATGATGTCGCCGCCGTCGCACACCCCCGGCGTTCCAGCACGTTCACCGCTCCCGCGGCATCCGTCGACGTCGCAATCCTGCAGGGCACTGCGGGATCCACCGGATCTCCGCGCACGGTGCGACTGTCGCCCGACGCCGTGTTGGCGAACCTGCAGGGGCTGAATGCCCGCATCGGCGTAGACGCCGCCGCCGACGTCGGATGTTCGTGGCTGCCGCTGTACCACGACATGGGGCTGAGCTTCCTGATGTCCGGCGCGCTGGCGGGCACCGAGCTGTGGCAGGCGCCCACCGCGGCGTTCCAGGCGTCGCCGTTCCGGTGGCTGAACTGGCTCAGCGAGGGCGGCGCGAGTATCACGGCCGCGCCGAACATGGCGTACGGCATGATCGGCAAGTACTCCCGGCGCGTCACCGGAATCGATTTGAGCCGGCTGCGATTCGCGCTCAACGGCGGTGAGCCGGTGGACTTCGAACTCACCCAGCGCTTCGCGACCGAGATGGCCCGGTTCGGTTTCGACGCCGGCGCCCTGGCGCCGTCCTACGGTCTGGCGGAGGCGACGTGTGCGGTCACGGTGCCCGTCCCGGGACGCGGTCTGATGGTCGACGAGACGGTGGTGCAGACGGACACCGGCGCCACTCCGCGCAGGCACACCGTGCTGGGCGAGGCGATCGAGGGCATGGAGGTGCGGATCGAACCGCGCGACGACGTGAGCGCCGACGGCTCGGACCGTGAGGTGGGAGAGGTCCTGATCCGAGGCACGTCGATGATGTCGGGATACGTCGGCGAGACGGCCCACGGTCCCGGCGACTGGTTCCGCACAGGCGATCTCGGCTACTTCGTCGACGGCGGACTCGTGGTGTGCGGACGGGCCAAGGAACTGATCACCGTCGCGGGCCGCAACATCTTCCCGGCCGAGGTCGAAGGAGTTGCCGCACAGGTCAACGGCGTGCGCGAGGGCGCCGTGGTGGCGGTCGGCGTCGGGGAACGGTCGATCCGGCCCGGACTCGCGATCGTCGCGGAGTTCCGCGGACCCAACGAGGACGACGCGCGAACCCAGGTCATCCAGCAGGTCGCGTCGGAATGCGGTGTGGTGCCCTCGGACGTGACCTTCGTCCGGCCGGGCACGCTGCCCCGCACGTCCTCGGGCAAGTTGAAGAGGCTGGAAGTCAAGCGCAGCATCGTCGGCGCCGCGGACTGACAGGCGCTGCACAAGGGAAGGTCCCATTCCTGGGGCGAACTCGGCTACTGTCTGTCCCGACATCGGAGTTCCCGCGCGCTTGCCGCAGAAAGATTGGGCTGCAGAGTGTTTCGACGGTCATTCACTGCCGGCCTTGCCGTTGCCGGTGCGGGCGCCATCACCTGGTCGGCGGTCGTTTCGCTGCCGGGCGAGGAGGCCGTTGCGGTGGCGCCGCGCGTCGTCGTCGCCGGGCCGCAGTCGGTGGCGCTGACCGGTTACGCCGAGACCCTGGTGGCCGGCGCGGTGGCGGCGCTCGAGCAGAGTGTCGATGGACTGGCCAACGACTTCCCGGCCATCTGGGCGCAGGTGAATGCGCAGTGGCCTGATGCGGAGCTGTTGCACTGGAACTACGCCCTGGTGGCCGACTCGTTCCTGGCGCCCGTGGCGCCGTTGGTGATCGGACCGCTCAACGATGCGGTCGCCGAGGTGCTCGCCGATGCGTTCCCCGACCACGCCGAGGCCATCGGGCAGCTGCCGGGACTGGTGGAGTACACCACGGTGCGTCTGGTCGGTCCGCTGCTGAGTGCGATCGGGGCCGCCGGCATCGCGCACGAGGGGATCTACTACCCGACGACGACGGGTGACGTGGCGGGGTTCTTCGAGGGGATCGCCGCCGCACCCGGCCATGTCATCGACGGGCTGTTGTTCGGCGGGTACGGCGATCTGAGTCCGCTGTTGACCGGTGAGGTCGGCGGCACGCCGACCCCGGCACCCGGTCTGCTCACCCCGTGGGGTCAGGAGCCACCGGAGCGGGACGTGCAATGGGGCTTGGCGCCCGAAGCCGCTGACACACCGGAGGTCACCGAGGAGCTGCTGGGCGCCGAGCTGCCGGAGGGCGCCGAGCTGCCGGAGGGCGCCGAGCTGCCGGGTGGCGGCGAGGAGAATCCGAACCCGTTGAGCGGCTTCGAGATGCGGTTCGACTGGAAGCGGCCGTCGATCGAGACGTCGGTGGAGACGTCGGAGACCGTCGATGCGGACGCCGATGCCGAGGCGAATGCGCCCTCGGAGGCGCCGAAGCCGCGGGCGTCGCTCCGTCAGGGCATCAAGGACGTCAGGACCGGTGTGCGGGAGAGCATCAAACGCGCTGTGCATGGGGGTCGTTCGGCCGAGAAGGACGATACGTCAGGCGACGAAGCGGGCGAGCCGAAGGCAGGCCGGGCCGAAGAGCGTGCCGACCGGGCCGAGGAGCGTGCAGAGAAGCGCGCGGAGAAGTCGGAGAAGCGCGCCGAGAAGTCGGACGAGAAGTCGTCGGAGGGCGCCACCGGCTGACCCGGCCGGCTCGCCTCACTCGCCGGACAACGGCACGCAGTCGTCACCGCATCCGGTGGCCGTCGCCGCAGTGCCGGCTGACTTTCTGCGGTGCAGCACTGCGCCGTTGGGTGTGATGGTCAGAGTGTCGCCGGAAACGTCGGCCTGCCCGTCGACGATCAAGGTGTAGCCGCCGCCATCCCGCGGCGGGTATGCCAGGGTGACGGCGGTGTGCCGCGTTGCGTTGTCGCCGGTGCGACGACCGACCCCGGTGATGGAGAGGACGCCGTCGGCCAGTGACGGTTCGACCGCGACGGTGTGTGCTCGGTAGTCGTCGCCGATGGTGACCAGGTAGGCGTAGGAGTAGTCGGCCAGCGCACCTGACAGTTCGGCGATGTCCACCTTGACACTCATGCCCCGACAATACGGCGACCGGTGCTGACCCAGTGCCTCAGAAGGGTGGGGGTGTGTTGCGTTCGGCGACGTGGTCGTCGTTGAGTTTGCGTTCGGCGGCGATGCGTTGGGCGCGGTTCTGGGCGCGGGTGCGTCGGCGGGTGGGCATCTTGACGCCGCGGAATCTGTTGTTCGGCAATGTGTCCGGGGGTGGGGGTAGGTTGCCGGTGGGTCGGCACAGGGTGGGGAAGATCAGGGCGCTGCCGGGGCGGGTGGTGTAGGTGTGGCCGGTGGGTGCGGTCCACACGATGGTGCCGTCGGGGTATTGCACGTCGGTCCACCCCGATGGCCCGCACCAGAACGTTTTCAGCAGGTGATGAAACCTGCACAGGCACTTGAGGTTCGAGGCGTGGGTGGGTCCGGCGGGGTAGGGGATGGTGTGGTCGATGTCGGCGCGGTCGGCGGGTTTGTCGCAGTCGGGGAAGCGGCAGGTCAGGTCGCGGCAGCGGATGTAGTCCGCGAGCGCACGTGAGGGGGTGTAGCGGGGTTCGGGTGCGGCGTCGCCGGGATGGCGCACGGTGCGGCGGCGGGCTGTGCCGGTGGTCTCGGCCAGCAGCGCGGTGGGCAGTATCCCGGCGCCCAGCACGAACGCCATCGGCCGCCGGCACTCCGCCTTGCGGGTCGGGGCTGCTTTCGCGGCGGTGTCGTCGGGTGGCGTTCCGGGGTCGGGGGTTTTCCCGCGAGGTGGTCGGCACTCGGCATAGGTGGCGCCGCGGGATTCGCCCGCGGCTTCGTCTGTTGCCCCGTCACCGCCCCCCTCGCGCTCGCCTTCGTCTGCCGCCTCGTCATCGTCAGCCTCGGCCTCGCCGTCACTCTCGTCGGCGTTGGTGATGACGTAGACGATGGTGTTGCGGGTGGGGGTGGGGGTGTCGCTGGTGGCGGGGCAGTCGGTCTCGCCGCAGGCGCAGGCCAGGATTGTGGCGCCGGCGCCGAGGGCGCCGAGGGCGTCGGCGCGTCGTTCGCTCAGGGTGCGGGGGTCGTCGTCGCAGACGGCGCGGGCCATCTCGTCGAGGCGGTGGGCCAGGCCGGCGGCGTCGCCGGCGTAGAGCCGGGCGCAGACCGAGGCCATACCGGGCTCTTCGCCGTCGGTGCTGGTGATGACGTCGCGGCGACGCATGGCGGTGCGGACGCGGCGCACGGCGCCGGTGTCGTGCAGTTCGACGACGGCGTCGATGGCGGCTTCGGTTTTCTTGGCTGATTGTGGTCCGAAGCGGTGGGCTTGGGCGGCCAGTTCGGTGTCGACTTTGGCCATCACGTCGGGGTCGGTGATCAGGTTGGTGCGCGAGACCAGGGTGCGGACCAGCAGTTCGGTGATCTGGCCGTCGGCGAACAGGGCGGCGACCTGGGGGAGGCGGTCGCGCAGGGCGACGGCGCGGTGGGTTTGGAACAGGGCCAGGCCGCTGCTGATGTTCTGGGCGGCGCCGATCTCGGCGCCGACGGCTGCGTCGGGGTCGACCCACCAGGTGTTGCGGTCCTGGGCGGTGTCGCAGCCGGTGCGGCGGGTGAACAGTTCGGCCATGGCGGCGTGTTTGCGTGCGCAGGCGGCGGCTTCGATGCGCGCCCAGCCGGTGATCGCGTCGCAGACCTCGGCGTCGGCTGACTCGGGTAGCTCGTCCATCTCCGGCGGTAATACTTCGAACATGTGTTCGATACTACCGAGACGCTCTGACAAGCAATCGAAACAGCGGGGATGGTCTCGGACACCGTTGACGTTGTCGACTGTCATGACCACGATGCGTGCGATCGGCTCATTCGCCGGCGGCCCCGTCGACGACCCGAGGACCCTGCAGGACGTCACCGTCGACATCCCGGAACTTCGCCCCCGCGACGTCCTGGTCCGCGTACTCGCGGTGTCCGTCAACCCGGCCGACGTCAAACAGCGCGCCGTCGTCCCAGAGTCGGCCACGCCCACCATCCTCGGCTACGACGCGGCAGGCGTCGTCGAATCCGTTGGGCCGCAGGTTGAGACGCTCGCGGTCGGGGACGAGGTCTGGTACGCCGGCGACCTCACCAGACCGGGGACCAACGCAGAGTTCCAGGCCGTCGACGAACGGATCGTCTCCCGCAAGCCGGCCAGCCTGTCCTTCGGCGATGCGGCCGCCCTGCCGCTGACCACCATCACCGCATGGGAGTCACTGTTCGACCGCTTCGGCCTGACGACGGAGTCGACGGGCGACCTCCTGGTGCTCGGCGCGGCAGGTGGCGTCGGCTCGATCATGATCCAGCTCGCCAAGGCGCTGACGGGTGTGCGGGTGATCGGCACCGCCAGCCGTGACGAATCTCGGGAGTGGGCGACGAGCATGGGCGCCGATGTGGTCGTCAATCACCACAATCTGCGTGAGGAGACGCTCGCCGTCGCCCCTGACGGCGTCGACTTCCTGTTCTCGCCGCACTCGGCAGGCAACATCGACACCTACGCCGACATCGTGAAGCCGTTCGGGCACATCACCGCGATCGACGAGCCGCCGGGCCTGGATCTCCTCGCGCTGAAGAAGAAGAGCATCGCGTGGCACTGGGAGCTGATGTTCACGCGCGCGATGTACGAGACGCCGGACATGATCGAGCAGCAGCGCCTGCTCGCCGCCACCGCCGACCTCGTCGACCGGGGCGTCCTGCGCACCACCGTCACCAAGACCATCGACGACTTCTCGTCGACCGGATTGAAGGAAGCCCACCGCGACGTCGAATCGGGCCGGGTCACCGGCAAGATCGTCATCACCCGCTGAGAGTTAGGTTGAACCCCATGCCACTGCCGCAGCCGTCACCGACCACCACCGCCGTCGTCACCGGAGCATCGTCGGGGATCGGGGCCGACCTGGCCCGCGAACTCGCCGCGCGCGGACACGGCGTCACGCTGGTCGCACGCCGCGAAGACCGCCTGCGCGAGCTGGCCGCCGAACTCGGCGACCGCGTGCGGGTCGAGGTGATCGCCTGTGACGTCGCCGATCCCGACGCGCGTGCGGCACTGTTCGACGAGATCGAGCGACGCGGCCTGACGGTGGATGTACTGGTCAACAACGCGGGGATCGGCACCATCGGCCCCGTCGCCGAGTCGAGCGTCGCCGACGAGATCGCCCAGGTTCGCGTCAACGTCGAGGCCGTCATCGACCTCACCACCCGCGCGGTGCAGCAGATGGTGCCGCGTGGCCGGGGCGCGATCCTCAACGTCGGCTCGACGGCGGGGTTCCAGCCGTTCCCGGGCCAGGCCGGCTACGCGGGCACGAAGGCTTTCGTGAAGACCTACACCGACGGCCTGCGCGGCGAGCTTGCGGGCACGGGCGTCACCGTCGCGGCCCTGCATCCTGGGCCGGTGCGCACCGGGTTCCTCCAAGCCGCGGGCGTCGACGAGCGCGAATTCGCCAACGCATTCCCGAAGTTCATGTGGATGCCGTCACGGGCCGTCGCGAAGAAGGGCATCGAGGTGCTCGAAGGCGGCGGCGGCAGCGTGATCCCCGGCCTGCCGAGCCAGATCAGCACCCGGCTGTTCCAGATGCTGCCGCACCGCGTGCTGCTGCCCCTGGTCGCCAAACAGCATCCCGGACTGAAGAATTCACGCCGCTGACAGCGGCCAGGGTCGCATCCAGCCCTCCACCGGCAGCGCAAGGCCGTTGCACAGCGTGCACACCGTGCGGTACCAGCCGACGGCGATGAGCAGCTCCATCCGTTGTCCGTCGTCGAGTTCACCGCCCAGTGCGTCCCAGGTGTCCGACGACCACGACCCGGTGCGTTCCAGCTCGTCGATCGCGTCGATCAGGATACGTTCGGCCGCAGTCCAATTCGCGGGTGCGCCGGTGACCAACGCGTCGCACTCCTCGTCGCTCACCCCGGCCAGCGGCCCCCAGAACGCAGCCTGGCCGCCCCACTCGTAGGCGCATCCGACGAGTGCGCAGATGCGCAGGATCGCGATGGTGCGCACCCGGGCAGGCAGCCGGGCGTCGACGTACAGCGACTCGCCCATCTTGCGCAGCCGGTGTGCCAGCTTCGGGTGGCGCTGCAGGCAACGCACCAGCAGCAGTGGTTCGTAGGTGCGGTCCGGGTGGCCCCAGCTGTGGATCTCGGCGGCGTCCGCCTCGCTCCACGGCGGCGCGAGCGGCTGTACTCGACTCATGCGACCGGCGCCGGCCGTCGGCCCCGGACCAGCCGCCCGGGCCGGGCTGCGGTGGGCGCACCGTGCTCGGCG
>NZ_JAUMSQ010000262.1:0-9723 GCF_030519285.1 Mycolicibacterium arseniciresistens | reverse complement strand
CTCCGCGGTGCGCCGCCTGCCCTTGTCGGGCAGGCCCCGCTTCTGGGCCTCCTCGCGGACGCGGCTGAGCACCTGCGCCTCGTCGCTCCACCCGGTCCAGCCGGCCAGCCGGCGCGCGTACTCGTCGCGCAGGGCGTAGTCGCGGATCCGGGCCACCAGCGGCACACACCGGCGCAGCGCGTCCACCTGGGCCTGCGGGTCGTTGTCGAGGGTCTCCCCGTCGGGGATGAGGCTTCGGACCGCGAACTCGAACATCGGGATGCGCCGCGCCACCAGGTCGCGCAGCGCGTTGTCGCCGTATTTCAGCCGCAGGTCGCAGGGATCCATCCCGTCGGAAGCGATGGCGACGAACGACTTTCCGGCCACCTGCTGGTCACCGTCGAACGCCTTGAGCGCCGCCGCCTGGCCCGCCGCGTCGCCGTCGAACACGAAGATCAGCTCACCGCGGTACCAGTTGTCGTCCATCATCAGCCGGCGCAGCAGGGCGAGGTGGCCGTCACCGAACGCGGTGCCGCACGACGCCACGGCCGTGGTCTCGTGCGACAGGTGCATCGCCATCACGTCGGTGTAGCCCTCGACCACCACCGCACGGTGGGACTTGGCGATGTCGCGCTTGGCGAGGTCGAGCCCGAACAGCACCGACGACTTCTTGTACAGCACCGTCTCGGGGGTGTTGACGTACTTGGCCTCCATCGGGTCGTCGGCGAAGATGCGGCGGGCGCCGAACCCGATCACTTCCCCGCCGGGGGCCCGGATCGGCCAGAGCAGCCTGCGGTGGAAGCGGTCCATCGGTCCGCGCTTGCCCTCCCGGGACAGCCCGGCCGCCTCGAGCTCCTTGAACTCGAATCCCTTGCGCAGCAGGTGTTTGGTCAGCTTGTCCCAGCCCGAGGGGGCGAAACCGCAGCCGAAGTGCGCCGCCGCCGCGGCGTCGAAGTTGCGTTCGATCAGGTACTGCCGCGCCGGGGCGGCCTCGTCGGACTGCAGTGCCTCGGCGTAGAACTCGGCGGCGGCGGCGTTGGCGGCCAGCAGCCTGCTGCGGCTGCCGCGGTCGCGCTGCACGTTCGTGGTGGACCCGCCGGTGTAGGTGACGGTGTAGCCCACGCGGTCGGCCAGCAGTTCGACCGACTCGACGAAGCTGACGTGCTCGATCTTCTGCAGGAAGGTGAAGACGTCGCCGCCCTCGCCGCAGCCGAAGCAGTGGAAGTGGCCGTGGTTGGGCCGGACGTGGAACGACGGCGACTTCTCGTCGTGGAAGGGACACAGGCCCTTGAGTGAGTCGGCGCCGGCGCGGCGCAACTGCACGTAGTCGCCGACGACGTCCTCGATGCTCACACGTTCACGGATGGCCGCGATGTCGCGATCTGGTATCCGCCCGGCCACCGATCCAGTCTAGAGGTCGGTCACAACGGTCTGGGCGAGCGCGCTTCGTGCACTCGTTCCAGACGGCCCTCGGTGTAGGAGGCGATCTGGTCGACCACCACCCGCAGCCGGGAGCCGTCGTCGGATGCCGCGTCGAATTCGGCGGCGAACTGCGGGTCGAGGCTGCCGGGGGCCTGCGCCCACAGCGCGAGCGCCACCTCGCGGATGCGGGTCCGCTGGTCGGCCTGGATCCGCAGATGCCCGTGGTCGGACATGATGAAGTGCAATGCCAGCATCTTGAGCACCGCCACCTCGGCGCGCACCAGCACCGGCACCGTCAGCTCGGTGTCGAAGCGCCGCAGCGGGCCGGGTCCGGCGACGCCGCGGGTCTCGGTGATCGCGGCGTTGGCGAATCGGCCGACGAGTTCGCTGGTCATCCGCTTGAGCGCGACCGAGGCGGCCAGGGTGCCGTCGTACTTGCCGACGTCGGCCACCACGGGGACCTTCGACAGCCGCTCGGCGGCGGCCAGCAGGTCGTCGGTCGCCAGCGTCGGGAAGGACTCGGCGCCCAACCGGGCCAGCGACGCGGCCTCGTCGGCGTCGGCGAGCACCCGCAGGTCGATGCGTCCGGAGATCACGCCGTCCTCGACGTCGTGCACCGAGTAGGCGACGTCGTCGGCCCAGTCCATCAACTGCGCCTCCAGGCATGGCCGGTCGGTGGGCGCGCCGCTGCGCACCCATTGCGCCGCGGTCATGTCGTCGTCGTAGAACCCGAACTTGCGGCGGTCGGCGGTGCGCTGCCACGGGTACTTGGTCACCGCGTCGAGCGCCGCCCTGGTCAGATTCAGGCCCGCGCCGCGCCCTTGCGGGTCAAGCACTTTGGGCTCGAGCCGGGTCAGGATCCTGAAGTTCTGCGCGTTGCCCTCGAAGCCGCCGAACACCGTGACGATCTCGTCGAGCGCCCGTTCGCCGTTGTGTCCGTACGGCGGATGGCCGATGTCGTGGGCCAGGCCGGCCAGGTCGACCAGGTCCGGGTCGCAGCCCAGCCCGACGGCCATCCCGCGGCCGATCTGCGCCACCTCCAGCGAGTGGGTCAGGCGGGTGCGCGGGGTCTCCCCCTCACGCGGTCCGACGACCTGGGTCTTGTCGGCCAGCCGGCGCAGTGCCGCGCAGTGCAGCACGCGCGCGCGGTCGCGGGCGAAGTCGGTGCGGTGCTCGGTGTCGGCGCCCGGCAGCCCGGCGCCCTTGGGGTCCTCGACCACCAACCGCGCGCGGTCGAACTCGTCATAGGTATCCCGATATGCAGCCACCGACGCTCAGTCTGCCAGGGTGCTCATGCGGGCCGTGCCGTCACGCCTGGTGGCCGACCAGCACTACATTGACCACCATGCGTTTCGCCCGCCTGCTCAGCGTGGTGTGCGCCGTCCTCGCGGTCGGCGTCCTCATCGCCCCGAACGCCGCCGCCGAACCACCGTTCCGGGTGCCGGACTACATCACCGACAACTCCGGCGCGCTCGACAGGACCCAGCGCGCCGAGGTGCAGGCGGCCGTCGACCGGCTCTACGACACCCGCGGCACCCGGTTGTGGGTGGTCTACGTCGACCGCTTCGGCCAGGATCCGGTCGCCTGGGCCGACACGGCCACCGAGCTCAGTGACTTCGGCGACCACGACGCGCTGCTGGCCATTGCCGTCGTCGAACGGTCCTACGCGTTCCGGGTGCCGACCGCCGTCATCGGCCAGTCCGAGGCCGACCGGCTGCAGCGCAACGAGATCGAGCCGATGCTCCGCCGCCAGGACTGGGCCGGCGCGGCGATCACCGCCGCGCAGGGCCTCGACGTCGCCCCGCCGCAACCGCTGCAGGTGTCGCCGCTGGCCATCGCGATCGTGCTGGTCCTCATCATCGCGATCGGGCTGGTGCTCTGGTGGTGGCGACGCCGGCGCGGCCGCAAGCGCCGCGCCGCCGAGTTCGAGGCCGCCAAGCGGGTGGACCCCACAGATCCCAACGCATTGGCCGCCGTTCCCATCGACGCGCTCGACGACCTGTCGAAGGCGATCGTGGTGGACGTCGACAACGCGGTGCGCACCAGCGACGGCGAACTGGCGATGGCGGTCGGGGAATTCGGCCCGCAACGCACCGAACCGTTCCTGCGTGCCGTCGCGACGGCCAAAGCGGCACTGGCGCAAGCATTCTCCGTGCGTCAGACGCT
The DNA here is from genome assembly GCF_030519285.1 of Mycolicibacterium arseniciresistens. Taxonomy (NCBI): domain Bacteria; kingdom Bacillati; phylum Actinomycetota; class Actinomycetes; order Mycobacteriales; family Mycobacteriaceae; genus Mycobacterium; species Mycolicibacterium arseniciresistens. The sequence goes on along the minus strand of NZ_JAUMSQ010000262.1, from coordinate 6,156 downwards.
CGACGACGCGATCCCCGAGGCGCCACTGCAGCGACGCGACCTGCTGACCCGGGTGATCGTGTCCGCCGCGACCGCCGACCGCGAACTCGACGCGCAGAGCGAGGCGTTCGAGCAGCTGCGCGACCTGGTGATCAACGCGCCCGACCGGCTGGACACGCTGACCCAGCAGATGGTCGACCTGACGGCCCGGATCGCGCCCGCCGAGCAGACCCTGGCCGGCCTGCGTGCGCAGTTCGACGCCGCCGCACTGTCTTCGGTGGCCGGGAACATCGACGCGGCCAAGGAGCGGCTCGCGTTCGCCGATCGTCACATCACCTCGGCGCGGGCACTGGTGGCGCGGCCCGCCGGCGATCAGATCGGTCTGGTGGACGCCGTGCGTGCGGCCGAGTCGGCGCTGGCGCAGGCCCGCCAGCTGTTCGAGGCGCTCGACAGTGCCGCAGGCGACATCAACCGGGCGGTGGCGAGCCTTCCCGCTGCGATCGCCGACCTGCGTGCCGGTATCGCGCACGCCGGAAGCCTGCTGCAGAAGCCGGACACACCGCAGGCCGCCGAACTCACCGCAGCGCTGAAGAAGGCCAACGACGCGGTGCGCGCCGCCGAGGCCGGCGGGCCGACCGATCCACTGGGCACCTTCACGGCGCTGACCAAGGCCGACGCGGATCTGGACCGGCTGCTGGCCAGCGTGCACGAGCAGCGCGAAGCCGCCGAGCGGCTGGTCCGCGCACTGGACCAGGCGGTGGTCACCGCCCAGTCGCGGATCCGGGCGGTGTCGGACTTCATCGACACCCGCCGCGGCAGCATCGGCCCGGAGGCGCGCACCCGGCTCGCCGAAGCGAGCCGCCAGCTCGAGGCTGCGCAGGCCAAGCGCAGCACCGATGTGAGCGAGGCCGTCGCGCACGCCAACGGCGCGTCCATGCTCGCCGCGCAGGCGCAGTCGCTGGCCAACGACGACGTCCAAGCCGCCCAGCAGACCTTCACCTCGCACTATCCCGGCGGCGGCTCGGACCTGGGGGCGGTGATCGGCGGCATCATCATCGGCAACGTGCTTCGCGGCGGCTTCAGCGGCGGCTTCGGCACGAGTGGCTGGAGCGGCGGGTACAGCGGCGGCCGCGGAATGGGGCGGTCGACGTCGTTCGGCGGCTCGTCGCGGTCGTCGGGCCGCAGCTACAGCGGCGGCGGCGGCCGGTTCTAGGCTCCGCTCTCCCGGCGCGAGCAGACGCAAATTGACACGAAACACGGCGTGTCGCGAGCATTTTGCGTCTGTTCGCGAAGGAATGGCGCGGGAGGAACGCTAGGCGCCCTTGAGGCGGACGGCCAGGTAGTCGGAGACCTCCGACAGCGCAACCCGGTCCTGGGTCATCGCGTCTCGCTCGCGGATGGTCGCCGACTGGTCCTCGAGCGAGTCGAAGTCGACGGTCACGCAGAACGGCGTGCCGATCTCGTCCTGGCGGCGGTAGCGGCGCCCGATCGCCCCGGCGTCGTCGAACTCGACGTTCCACGACTTGCGCAGTTCGGCCGCCAGGTCGCGGGCCTTCGGCGACAGATCGGCGTGCCGCGACAGCGGCAGCACCGCGGCCTTCACCGGCGCCAGCCGCGGATCCAGCTTGAGCACCGTGCGCTTGTCGACGCCGCCCTTGGCGTTGGGCGCCTCGTCCTCGGTGTACGCGTCGACCAGGAACGCCATCAGCGACCGCGTCAGGCCGGCAGCCGGCTCGATGACATACGGCGTGTAGCGCGTCTCGGTGGCCTGGTCGTAGTACGACAGGTCGACGCCGGAATGCTTGGCGTGCGTGGACAGGTCGAAGTCGGTGCGGTTGGCCACGCCCTCGAGCTCACCCCACGGGTTGCCCGCGAAGCCGAACTTGTACTCGATGTCGACCGTGCGGTCCGAGTAGTGCGACAGCTTGTCCTTCGGATGCTCGTAGAGCCGGAGGTTGTCGCGGTCGATGCCGAGGTCGACGTACCACTGCAGCCGGGTGTCGATCCAGTACTGGTGCCACTCGGGCGCCGTCGACGGCTCGACGAAGAACTCCATCTCCATCTGCTCGAACTCGCGGGTGCGGAAGATGAAGTTGCCGGGGGTGATCTCGTTGCGGAAGCTCTTGCCGATCTGGCCGATGCCGAACGGCGGCTTGCGCCGCGACGTGGTCACCACGTTCGCAAAGTTCACGAAGATGCCCTGGGCGGTCTCGGGCCGCAGATAGTGCATGCCCTCCTCGGTCTCGATCGGGCCGAGGTAGGTCTTGAGCATCATGTTGAAGTCGCGCGGCTCGGTCCACTGACCCTTGGTGCCGCAGTCCGGGCAGACGATCTCGGTCATCGGCACGGTGTCTGGATCAACGGCGGTGTCGCGCGTCCCCTTCTTCAGGGCGTACGCCTCCTGCATGTGGTCCTGCCGGTGCCGCTTATGGCAGTTCAGGCATTCCACGAGCGGGTCGTTGAACACCTCGACGTGGCCCGAGGCCACCCACACCTCACGGGGCAGGATGATCGCGCTGTCCAGGCCGACGACGTCGTCGCGGCCGGTGACCACCGACCGCCACCACTGCCGCGTGATGTTCTCCTTGAGCTCGACGCCCAGTGGCCCGTAGTCCCACGCCGACTTCGTGCCGCCGTAGATCTCACCCGACTGGTAGACCAGGCCACGGCGTTTCGCGAGGTTCGCAACGGTGTCGATGATGGATGCCACGGTGCATCAGCGTAGCGACACTTGAGGGACCGATTGACATGCGTATGCCTGCATGTATTGTGGCTGGCATAATGAAAACCATTCCCACTATTGCTGATGAGGGCGCAGAGGACGGCGGCGGGCCGGTCGAGCACGGCCACCAGCACGGCGCCGCGCCGATGCCCGAGCTGCCCGCACGTGAGGTGCTCGAGACCGCGGGTGAGCTGCTGCGCGCGCTGGCCGCACCGGTCCGCATCGCGATCGTCCTGCAGCTGCAGCAGTCCCAGCGGTGCGTGCACGAGCTGGTCGACGCGCTCGGCGTGCCGCAGCCGCTGGTCAGCCAGCACCTGCGCATCCTCAAGCAGTCCGGCGTGGTGGCCAGTGAGCGGGCCGGCCGCGAGGTGCTCTACCGCCTCGTCGACCACCACCTCGCCCACATCGTGGTCGACGCCGTCGCGCACGCCGCCGAGGACCCGCGATGACGGGCGCCGGCACCGGCGTCCGGGCCACCCGGCAGCGTGCGGCGATCACCGAACTGCTCGGCGAACTCGACGACTTCAGGTCTGCCCAGGAGTTGCACGACGAACTGCGACGACGCGGCGAGGGCATCGGCCTGACGACGGTCTACCGCACCCTGCAGGCGATGTCCGCGGCAGGCGTGGTCGACACCCTGCGCACCGACACCGGCGAGTCGGTCTACCGGCGCTGCTCGGAGCACCACCACCACCATCTGGTGTGCCGGACGTGCGGGGCGACCGTCGAGATCCAGGGCCGGTCGGTCGAGACGTGGGCCGCGGACATCGCCCGCAGGCACGGCTTCTCCGACGTCAGCCACACCATCGAGATCTTCGGGGTGTGCGGCGCCTGCGCCTCGTCAGCCGAGTAGCGACCGGCGCACGTCGGCGCCGGCCGCGAGCACCATCATGATCAGCGTGCGCAGTGCCTCGTCGGACAGCCCGTTGCCCGGGAAGTTGTAGCGCAGCAACACATCCGCGGTCTTCTTGGAGTTGCGCTTCGCCGACGCGGCAACCGCGGCCTCGCCGCTCTTGGCCGCCAGTGACACCGTGCCCAGCAGCGTGGCGTGCGCGTGTTCGGCGACCTTCGCCCGCAGTTTCGCGTCCAGCGGCTGGTCCCACACCAGCATCTGGGTCAGCGCCACCAGGTCCAGGCCCTCGGCGACAGGCACCACCCGCAGCGAGGCGAACGTCTCGTCGTAGTGCACGGTGATCGCGCCGTCGGATTCCTGCACCACCGGCAGCGCCTCGGTGAGCGCCGACGCCAGCCGCTGCGGCAGGTCGGGTGTGGTCACGGTGCGCCGCTCAGGCCCTGCCGAAGCGACGGTTGCGGCTGACGTACTCCTCGCACGCCGCCCACAGGTCGCGCCGGTCGTAGTCCGGCCAGAGCTTGTCCTGGAAGACGTATTCGGCGTAGGCGGACTGCCACAGCAGGAAGTTGCTGGCCCGCTGCTCCCCCGACGTGCGGATGAACAGGTCGACATCGGGGATGTCCGGCCGGTGCAGGTGCTTGGCGAACGCCGCCTCGGTGATGCGGCCCGGTTTGACCTTGCCGTCGGCGGCCTCCTGCGCCAGCACACGCGCGGCCTCGACGATCTCGGTGCGGCCGCCGTAGTTCACGCAGTAGTTGATCGTGATGACGTCGTTGTCGACCGTCATCTCCTCCGCGATGTCGAACTCCTTGCTCACGCTGCGCCACATCCGCGGGCGGGATCCGACCCAGCGCATCCGCACGCCCATGTCGTTGAGGTTCTCCCGGCGCCGGCGCACCACCTCACGGTTGAAGCCCATCAGGAAGCGCACCTCCTCGGTGCTGCGCTTCCAGTTCTCGGTGGAGAAGGCGTACACCGTCAGATGCTTGACGCCGATCTCGATCGCCCCGCAGGTGATGTCGATGAGCACCGCCTCGCCCATCTTGTGGCCCTCGGTGCGGTGCAGCCCGCGCTGAGTGGCCCAGCGGCCGTTGCCGTCCATCACCACGGCGACGTGCTGGGGCACCTGGTCGGCCGGGATCTTCGGCGCGGCGGCCTTGCTGGTGTGCTGCGGCGGGCGGCAGAACGGGCCGTTGGTCTTCGGCGGCAACTCGGGGAACACCACCGGCCACGTCGACTTGTCGGGGAAGGTGGGGTAGTCGTCGGGCGCCGGGTCGAGTTGCGGGAATTCGCCTTTCCGCGCCCTCTTCTTGCGCTCAGCCGCCTGCGGCAAGCTGTTCGCCTGGTTCGTCGCCACGGTGGACATCCTGCCCCAACCGCGCGATGCGGTGGTCGGCGACCGTGCGATCCATCCGATAGAAACGCTCGACCAGCGGCAACGTCTGCAACTGTCGCTCCAGGTGCCACTGCAGATGCGCTGCGACCAGTCCGCTGGCCTGACTGCGGTGCGACGAGGACGACGCCTCGGCCGCATCCCAGTCGCCGTCGTGCAGCGCGGCCATCAGGTCCACCACCCCCTGCGGCGGCGTCGCCGACCCCGACGGCCTGCAGTGCACGCACACGCTGCCGCCCGCGCCCACGTGGAACGCCCGGTGCGGACCGGGGGTGGCGCACCGGGCACATTCGGTGAGCGCCGGTGCCCACCCGGCGATCCCCATGGCGCGCAGCAGGTAAGCGTCGAGCACCAGCTCCCGGGGGCGGCTGCCCTCGGCGACCGCCCGCAACGCCCCGACGGTCAGCCTGTGCAGCGCGGGTACCGGTGCGTGTTCCTCGCCCGCCAGCCGTTGCGCGGTCTCGAGCACCGCGCAGGCGCAGGTGTAGCGGCCGTAGTCGCTGACGATGTCACTGGCGAATGCGTCGATGGCCTGCACCTGGGTGACGATGTCGAGGTTGCGGCCCGGGTGCAGTTGAACGTCGATGTAGGCGAACGGCTCGAGCCGGGCGCCGAACTTGCTCCTGGTGCGCCGCACCCCCTTCGCCACCGCGCGGACCAGCCCGTGGTCGCGGGTGAGCAAGGTGACGATGCGGTCGGCCTCGCCGAGTTTGTGTTGGCGCAGCACGACGGCGCGGTCCCGGTACAGCCGCATCGTCACAGTCTTCCACCACGCCCCGACATGAGCCGGTAAGCACGCCGTTACGCTCGGCGGTGATGCTCGACTCGCCATCCTCCCGCCCGCCCCGCACCGCCTTCCCCACCCTCACCGACCAGCTCTATCAACTGGCCAGCGGTGCGGTCAGCTCGGTCGAGCTGGTCGCCCGCTCGCTGGCCGCCATCGAGGCCAGCCAGCCGACCCTCAACGCCTTCCGGGTGGTGCTGGCCGACCAGGCCCGGGCCGACGCCGTCCGGGCCGACCGCCAGCGCGCCGCAGGCGCCCAGCAACCGCTGCTCGGCATCCCGATCGCGGTCAAGGACGACGTGGACATCGCCGGGATGCCCACCCGCTTCGGCGCCGACGGGACGGTGCGCCCGGCGCGTGAGGATTCCGAGGTGGTGCGCAGGCTGCGGGCCGCCGGTGCGGTCATCGTCGGCAAGACCAACACC
>NZ_JAUMSQ010000261.1:0-3121 GCF_030519285.1 Mycolicibacterium arseniciresistens | reverse complement strand
CCGCTGCTCGGCATCCCGATCGCGGTCAAGGACGACGTGGACATCGCCGGGATGCCCACCCGCTTCGGCGCCGACGGGACGGTGCGCCCGGCGCGTGAGGATTCCGAGGTGGTGCGCAGGCTGCGGGCCGCCGGTGCGGTCATCGTCGGCAAGACCAACACCTGCGAGCTGGGCCAGTGGCCCTTCACCAGTGGGCCGGCGTTCGGCCACACCCGCAACCCGTGGTCGCGCGACCACACCCCCGGCGGCTCGTCGGGCGGCAGCGCCGCGGCCGTGGCCGCCGGACTGGTCACCGCGGCGATCGGCTCCGACGGCGCGGGCAGTGTGCGGATCCCGGCGGCGTGGTGTCACCTCGTCGGCATCAAACCGCAGCGCGGCCGCATCTCCACCTGGCCGCTGCCCGAGGCGTTCAACGGCATCACGGTCAACGGCGTGCTCGCGCGCACCGTCATCGACGCCGCACTGGTCCTCGACGCGGCGTCGGGCAACGCGGCGGGCGACCTGCACCGGCCGGACCCGGTGCGGGCGGCGGACTTCGTCGGCCGGGCTCCGGGCCCGCTGCGCATCGCGATGTCGACGAAGTTCCCGTTCACGGTCTTCAGGGCGAAACTCCACCCGGAGATCCGCACCGCGATGCAACGCGTCGCGGGCCAGCTCGAACAGCTGGGTCACACCGTGATCGCCGCCGATCCCGACTACACCGTCGGCATGTCGTGGAACTTCTTGTCGCGCAGCACCTCCGGACTGTTGGATTGGGCCGAGCGGCTCGGTCCCGGGGTCGAACTGGACAAGCGCACGAAAGCCAACCTGCGGACGGGCCGGCTGTTGTCGGAGCATGTGCTGCGCAAGGCGCGGCGCCGGGAGGCCGCGGCGCAGCGGCGTATCGGGTGGGTGTTCAACATCGCCGACGTGGTGCTGGCGCCGACCACCGCCCTGCCTGCGCCGCCGGTGCACGACTTCGACCGGCGCGGCGGGCTGTCGACCGACCGCACGATGATCAAGGCGTGCCCGGTGACGTGGCCGTGGAATCTGCTGGGGTGGCCGTCGATCAACGTGCCGGCCGGCTTCACCGCCGACGGGTTGCCGATCGGTGTCCAGCTCATGGGGCCGGAGGCGAGCGAACCGCTGCTGGTGTCGCTGGCCGCCGAACTGGAGGCCATCAACGGCTGGGTGACCATGCAGCCGGCACGGTGGTGGGACGACGTACCCGGGTGATCCCGGACCGACAGAGGGTCAGGGATAGGGAAAGACCCGATTCATCCCCCCGCGCGCGGCAATAGCGTCGAGGCCTCACCCGCGTGGGAGCACGCCGGCTCCACGGCGCTTCTGCATGGCAGCGGTCGGCGCATCTTCGCGGCGTGAGGTAGCGCCCTACGCTATCGAGCCCGATCCGTGCTCAATAGCGTCACTTTCGCCGGCAGCCGGGGAAGCGCTGCCGCATCCCAACTGGAGGATGATCGATGAACAGCACGAAGCTCATTCCGCTGTCCGCGGCACTGATGGCGGCAGCCGCCCTCACACCGGCGCCGGTGTCGGCCCAACCGTTCGGACCCGACACCTGTATCAGCGGATTCGTCTGGCGCGAGGCGGCGCCGGGTGACAACGTCTGCGTCACGCCGGCCACCCGCGACGCCACCGCGGCACAGAACGCACAGGCCGTCGCCAATCGGGATCCCAACGGCGCGTTCGGATCCAACAGTTGCAAGCAGGGATTCGTGTGGCGTGAGGCGTTCGACGGCGACGTCGTGTGCGTGACCCCGGATGTGCGGGCCGCCACGAAGGCCGACAACGCCCAGGCGGCATCCAGGAAGGTCGGCACTCAGGCTCCGCCAGCGGCGTCCGCGCAGTTGCGCAGCGTCCTCTTCGAGGTGACGGGGACAGGCACCGTGTACTCGATCGACCTGGATCCGGGCGGTCGCCTTCCCGAGGGCACCACTGCGCCGTTCCACCAGACCACGGCAATCGGCCCGGACGTATCGCTGCTCCAGGTCGTCGTCGTCACCAAGTCCGGTAGCCAGGGGTGCCGCATCACGGTCGACGACACGGTGGTGGCAGAGGTGGCGCCCGGTGACGCGGCGCACTGCACCGCATACCTGTGAACTAGAAGCCCAAGCGGCCCAACTGTTTCGGATCGCGCTGCCAGTTCTTGGCGATCTTCACCCGGAGCTCCAGGTACACCTTGGTGCCGAGGAGCTTCTCGATCTGGGTGCGGGCGGCGGTGCCGACTTCCCGGAGTCTGGCACCGCCCTTGCCGATCACGATGCCCTTCTGGCTGTCGCGTTCGACGTAGAGGATGGCGTGCACATCGATCAGGTCGTCCCGGTCTTCGCGCGGGTTGATCTCCTCGATCACCACGGCGAGGGAGTGCGGTAGTTCGTCGCGCACACCTTCGAGGGCGGCCTCGCGGATCAGCTCGGCCATCAGCGTCTCCTCGGGCTCGTCGGTCAGCTCACCGTCGGGGTAGAAGGCCGGCCCCGGCGGCAGCTGGGCTGCGAACACGTCGATGAGCACGTCGAGTTGTTCGTCGGCGGTGGCCGACACCGGCACGATCTCGGTGTCCGGCCCCACCAGCTCGCTGACCGCCATCAGCTGCGCGGCGACCTTCTCCTTTGAGACCTTGTCGATCTTGGTGACGATCGCGACCAGCGTGGTCCTCGGCGCCACCGCCTTGATCTGTTCGAGGATCCACCGGTCGCCGGGGCCGATCGCCTCGTCGGCGGGGATGCACAACCCGATCACGTCGACCTCGGAGTAGGTGTTCTTCACCAGCTCGTTGAGTCGCTGCCCCAGCAGCGTGCGCGGCCGGTGCAGGCCAGGGGTGTCGACGAGGATGATCTGGAAGTCGGTGCGGTGCACGATGCCGCGGATGGTGTGCCGCGTGGTCTGCGGCCGGTTCGAGGTGATCGCCACCTTGGTGCCCACCAGCGCGTTCGTCAGCGTCGACTTGCCGGTGTTCGGCCTTCCGACGAAACACACGAACCCCGAGCGGAATTCGCTCACGCGGTGACCGTTCCCGCCCGGTCGGTGACGATGACGGCGGCGCCCGGTGACAGCTCGCGCACCGCGGCGACACCGGCGTCGTCGCCCGCCCCGCCGACGAGCACGGCTGCCTCCAGGCCGG
>NZ_JAUMSQ010000260.1:0-2375 GCF_030519285.1 Mycolicibacterium arseniciresistens | reverse complement strand
GCGCCGCTTCCCCCGCGGCGGGTGCCGGTGACGAGGCCGGCCACGGTGCTGCGCCGGCCGCGGAAGCGTTCCACGCCGGCGAGCCACTCCATGCGGGTGCCCCGTTATCGGATTGCTCAGTCACAGAATGTGTTTCGGCGAGCCCGGCCGGTGCGGTGCGGATCGCCGCCGGCCCCCAATCGGCGGGCACCTCGAACACGGGCACCGGCCCTGCGGTCAGTTCCGCGGTCGCCGCGCCGTACGCGGCCACCACGTCGTCGGTACCCGCCCGCATCGCGCTGACCCATTCGTTGCCGACCTCGCCGGCGACGAACGGTTTCACGCGCAGATCGACCAGTTCACTCGCCGCTACGCGGTCTCCGGCTCCGGTGAGCACCGTATGCGCGGCCGCCCGCCACTCCACGCTCTCGCTCGTGTCGGCGATCGCCTGGGTGGCGATGACTTTGGCGTCGACGCTGCGCCACAGACCATCCCGCAGTTCCGCCAGCACCTCGGCCGCAGCGCGCACCGCAGTCGCCGCCACCGCCGACGCGCCACCGTGACGTCGCAGGAATTCCAGAGCCGACCGCGCACCGGATCCGGCCCAGGAGTCGGCCAGCGCGCCGACCGTACCGTCCTGCAGGTCTCGGGCCTGCTCGATGGCCGCCGTCGCCGCTCGCAGCCGGGCGCAGTCGGCGTCGAGAGATCGCAGATCCATGCCGGACTCGCTGCCGTACCAGCCGTCCACCTGTCCAGCTCGGGCGGTGAGATCTGGATGTTCGAATCCGAGTGCGGCGCAGGCTGATACATAGGCTTCGACGGTGTCGACCGCCGGCTGCCCGTCAGCCAGCCGGCCGGCGACGTCGAACTGGCCGGCCATCGCTCAGCCGACCCGACGTGCTGCAGCGGCATCGACATCGGTGTAGCGGCCCGCCGAAAGCCGCAGCAGCACTGCGATGTCCGCCGCCGCCCTCGACCACTGCCGCAGTGGAGCGACGACATCGTCGACGGCGGCGCGCAACGCTTCGCCTCGCATGGTGTGCGCCCGTCCCGCCGCGGCGCCGTCGAACGTCAGCGCATTCAGATGAGTGCGGACCGCGGTGTCGACGAGGCGGGCCGCCGACTCGTACTGGTGTGCTGCGGCGTGCAGCGCGGCTGCGTCGACGCGGGTCGCGTCACGTTCTCCCATACCCGGGTTGGACGCCGCGGGCGGTGATCCGGTTCCGCGTCAGCGCTGTTCGCTCACCGATTCCGCCACACGGACGGCGAGCTGGCGAGCGGTGTCCTCGTCGGCGGCCTCCACCATCACCCGGACCACCTGCTCGGTTCCCGACGGCCGCAGCAGGATCCGGCCGGTGTCGCCGAGCTCGGCCTCGGCCTGCGCGACGGCCGTCTGCACCGACGGAGCCTGCGCGACCGTCGCCTTGTCCGCGACCTGGACGTTGATCAGCACCTGCGGGAGCGTTTCCATCGGCGCGGCGAGGTCGGCCAGCGGTGTGCGCGTCTGAGCCATCCGCGACATCAGCCGCAGGCCCGTGACGATGCCGTCCCCGGTGGTGCCGAACGACGGCAGCACGATGTGACCCGACTGCTCACCGCCGAGGGTGAATTCACCGGCTCGCAGTTCTTCGAGCACGTAGCGGTCGCCGACGCCGGTGGTGCGCACCTCGATGCCGGCCGCCCGCATTGCCAGGTGCAGGCCGAGGTTGCTCATCACCGTCGCGACCAGCGTGTTCGACGCCAGTTCGTCCGTTTCCTGCATGGCCAGCGCGAGCACGACCATGATGGCGTCGCCGTCGATGACCCGGCCTGTGGCGTCAACGGCCAGGCAGCGGTCGGCGTCGCCGTCGTGGGCCAGGCCGAGGTCGGCGCCCTGCGCGACGACGGTGGCCTGCAGTGTCTCCATGTGGGTGGACCCGCAGCCGTCGTTGATGTTCAGGCCGGTGGGTTCGGCGTTGATCGCGATGACGCGGGCCCCTGCGGCGCGGTAGGCCAGCGGCGCCGCGGTCGACGCCGCACCGTGCGCGCAGTCGACCACCACGGTCAGGCCGTCGAGGCGGCTGGTGACGGCCTTGCCGACGTGGCGCAGGTAGCGCTCGAGCGCGTCCTCGGCGTCGACAACCCGGCCGATGCCCGCACCGACCGGCCGCTCACCGGGTCCGGCCTGCACGAGCTCCTCGATCCGATCCTCGGTGGCGTCGTCGAGTTTGTGACCGCCCGGGCCGAAGATCTTGATGCCGTTGTCGGGCATCGGGTTGTGCGAGGCGGAGATCATCACGCCGAAGTCGGCGTCGTAGGCACTGGTCAGGTAGGCGACCGCGGGCGTCGGCAGCACGCCGACCCGCAGCGCGTCGACGCCTTCGCTGGTCAGCCCGGCGATCACCGCGGCCTCCAGC
>NZ_JAUMSQ010000026.1:0-63610 GCF_030519285.1 Mycolicibacterium arseniciresistens | reverse complement strand
CTTCCACGCCACCTTCCTGGTGCAGCACTGGCTGGGTAACGAGGGCATGCCGCGCCGCTACGCCGACTACCTGCCCTCGGACGGCTTCACCACGCTCAACATCGTGTCGACCATCGGCGCGTTCATCCTCGGCATCTCGACGCTGCCGTTCGTCTGGAACGTCTTCAAGAGCTGGCGCTACGGCGAACCGGTGACCGTGGACGACCCGTGGGGTTACGGCAACTCGCTGGAGTGGGCGACGAGCTGCCCGCCGCCGCGGCACAACTTCACCGAGCTGCCGCGGATCCGGTCCGAGCGCCCGGCGTTCGAGCTGCACTACCCGCACATGGTGGAGCGGATGCGCGCCGAGGCGCATATCGGCAAGCACGCGACGGCCGGAGAGCATATTGAAGGGTTCGGGCCGCGCACCGAACCTGACCGCAGCAGTTAAGGCGTGGCGTCGTCATGCAGAACTTGACCGTTCCTTCTCGATGGCGTCCTCCGACTCGGGGGCATGCCCAATGACTCAGGACGTGCAGATGATTCGTAGCGACTTCGAGCTGACCGCGCCGGTCCACGCGCAGGCCTCGCTCGCTCAACGCATCCCCACTAGTAAGTGATGCGCCACTTTCACGGCGAGCGATCTCACGTGGTCCTACCGCCCGGCGTTTTCGCGTGCGCTGAGAATCTCGAATGACCCCGGACCGGCGTTCATCGGCGCTCAGCGTTGCCCGTAGTTACGTGCGCCGCCTGCGAGCGGTTCGGCTTCGGGGTAGCCAGGCACTTCACCGCCGGGTCGGCGACGCTGGCCGCTACTGGAGCGATGACAGTGAGATTGGTTGGAGAGCCAACTCGCACTGGCGTGGCGGCCTGCCGGACCCCGACTGGGCATCGGTGGGCAGTGACCACCTCGCGATCTTTGACACCTTCGCCAAGGCGCTCGACTTACCCAGGCGTCCCGCCATCGTCATCGAGTGGGGCTGCGGCGGTGGCGCCAACGCCGTCGCCTTCGCGCCCCGCTGCTCACATTTCATCGCCGCCGACGTCTCAGCCGACAGCATCGCGGAGTGCATTCGCCAGGTCGGTCAGGTGTGTGACACCCCCGCCACGGGCCTCCTGATCGATATCAACGACCCGCACGCCGCCACCGTCGGCCGCGAGAACACCTGCGATGTGTTCTTGTGTGTCTACGTCGTCGAGCTCACCGCGGGCCCCGAAGAAGCGCTGCGCATACTCGATGCGGCACAGCACATGTTGACCGACGGCGGCATGGCGCTAATTCAGGTGAAGTATCACACCACCGATCCCGCGACTCGGGGCCACCGCCGGAACTACCGCCGAAACCTGGCGAACATGACCACTTTCGCGATCGACGACTTCTGGATACAGGCCGCCCGGCATGGCCTGACGCCGCGACTGATCACCCTGGTGCCGCAGAACCGACTCGACGTGCGCTACGCCTATTACGCACTGACCAAACCCTAGGATCGCTGCGGCGCCGTCCGTCGCGGCTTGCTCGGACCACGCCTCACCGTGGTGGGCGCGGCGCTTCGGATGCTTCGAGCAGGAAGCCGCAAATCTGCGGGGCGAACGGCTGCGCCATGTCGAGCGCGTCGCGCAAGTGGACCTCGGCCATACGAGCTGCAGGCATCACCTCGGCGGCCGGCTGGACCAGGCCCGGGGGTGCCAGGAAGACTCCCATCCAGCGGCGATGCCCCGGGTGCGGACGTGGTCGGCGAACAGGTCCGTCAGCTGGCAGTGACAAACTCGGAGACTGCAGCGTGTCCGTCATTTGATGCCCGTGATGACTGCAGCGGAGCCTAGATCTGCCAGTCCTGGGCACCGTCGCTCTCGTCGTAAATGCCGACGGAGTTCTTGACGACGACCGGGTCTCCGCTGCCGAAGTTGTCATAGAACCACTGCGCATTCGCAGGACTCAGGTTGGGGCACCCGTGGCTGACGTTGCGCTTGCCCTGATCGGCGACTGACCAAGGCGCGCCGTGTACGAAGATGCCGGCATTGTTGATTCGGACTGCATCCTGGACTTTGAGCTTGTAACCCTCAGCCGAGTTCACGGGAACGCCGTAGGTCGAAGAGTCCATCACCATGTCGGCGAACTTTTCCAGCACATAGTAGGTGCCGTTCGGCGTTTCGTATCCCGGCTTGCCCAGCGACACCGGCATGGTCTTCTCCAGCTTTCCGTTGCGCATGATCTCCATCTGGTGAGTGGCGTCGTCGATCGTCGCCACCAGTGAGTCGCCGGTGCGGAAGCTCGACTTCGTCCCGCCGGCATCGATGTTGACGGTGGTGTGCGCGGGCCAGAAATCAATCGGGCGCCATCTCAGTTGCCTATCGCTCATCCAGTAGAACTTGCCGGGCACCGGGGGTTCGGACGAGATGTGAACGGACTGCTCGGCTAACGGGCGGTTGGCAATCGGCCGTTGAAAGTTGATGACAATGGGCTTGGCGACACCGACCATCGAGCCGTTCACCGGATTGAACGTCGGGGGAGCGAAGACGGGCGGCCCAGTGTAGGGCGCGGGGTTTTGCCCGGCCGGTGTATCGGCGGGTAACCGGGCCGGTCCTGACAGCGGATCAGCGGATGGTGACACAGCGGGCTGCGCCATCGGCGCTGGTATCGAAAGCGGATCGCCAGGTGCCGGAGGCGTGGGAGCGGGCGGCTCGGCCATAGCCGATGTCGTGTGCAGCATCAAGACACCTGCAAGTCCGACCGTGATTATCGCGGCCATCGGCCTGCGCGGCAATTGCAGCATATGTCCTTCCCTCCACTCGACTCGCTTGGCGACGGAACGAGCAGTTCTCACTTGATGTACGTATCTACATAGTAGTTGATCGGCTGTCGGCAGCACCCGTGGTCGCAGGCTCCCACCCGCGACTACTAGCATACGTAGTAGGTCAGTATGAATGCTTGGGGAAGGTGATTCGGATAGGTGTTGGACGCTGCCGATAGCTTCACGGCGATTGCCACGTCTGGGCCGGTGTTGCTGGCCATGCTTGTTTCAGTGATGGCGGGCCTCGTCTCATTTGCGTCGCCGTGCATCGTCCCCCTGGTGCCCGGCTACCTGTCGTACCTAGCCGCGGTAGTGGGAGCCGACGCTGGCCCGCAAACCGGAGGGTCGGGGAGTGCACGTCTGCGGCTCGCGGGAGCGGCGGGCCTCTTCGTCGCAGGCTTCACGGGTGTGTTCGTGATGGGGACTGTTGCCATCCTTGGATTGACGACGGTGATCATCAGCAACCAAATGATGCTGCAGCGCATCGGCGGTGTCGTCACTATGATAATGGGCCTGGCGTTCATGGGCTTCATTCCCGCTTTGCAGCGCGAGGCTCGGTTCACGCCGAGAGCCCTCTCAACGCTGGCTGGCGCTCCTCTTCTCGGTGCAGTTTTCGGTCTGGGGTGGACTCCGTGCCTGGGTCCGACGCTCACCGGCGTGATTGCAGTGGCGTCCGCGACCGAAGGAATGAACGTCGCCCGCGGCTTGGCGCTGGTCGTCGCCTATTGTCTGGGCCTGGGCATTCCGTTCATCGTGCTGGCGTTCGGTTCCACGCACGCAGTAGGTGCGCTGGACTGGCTCCGGCGAAACGCCCGGCGAATTCAGGTCTTCGGTGGCGTGCTGCTTGTCGTCGTGGGCCTCGCCCTAGTGACTGGATTGTGGAATGAGTTCATTGCATGGATTCGCGATGCGTTTGTCAGCAACACCACGCTCCCGATATGAAGGGCGACGTCGTGCACGCCGCAGTGTCGGCTGCGCAGCCCGTGACGGCCGCACGCTGCTGCAGACGCTGCCGCGGTCGACTCTAGAAGTGGGTGAGCTTTGGCGGCCAGTTCTGCTTCGCCCAGAGTCCGACGCTGTGCAGTTCAGCGCGCGCCATCGAAGGTCGCAACGGTGAAGCGCACAAGAAGCGGGAACATCGACGGCTTTGCCAAGTCTCCGCGTCGGGGGGCAGTGCAGTCGCTGATCGGTGTTGCGATCACGGCGGGCATCATCGCAGCGGGCATCGGGGCGCTCGTCCTGTCCGACGCGCTCGATGTGACAGGACTGCCCGATCCAGGTCCGGCGACGTCCTACGGTCTGCCCTTCGTTCGCGCCGTCGGGCAGGTTTCTGCCGTGGTGGCGATCGGCAATTTCTTATTCGCGGCCTTCCTTGTGCCACCACAGTCCAACGGAGTGTTGGACGCAGACGGATACCGCGCGCTGCGACTCGGTGGTGTGGCGTGCGCAGTCTGGGCGACATGCGCTGCGCTCTTGGTGGCTCTGACGCTCTCGGACGTATCGGGAGTGCCGCTACAGGATCTCAGTCCACTCGACGCATGGTCGGCCGCCGGCCTGGTCGAGATCACGTCGGCTTGGCGGACGACCGCAGTTGTGGCTGCGTTGGTCGCGGCGGCGACCGTGCCGGTGTTGCGTTGGTCGTGGGCGCCTGCCCTCTTAGCAGGCGCCCTACTGACATTGGTGCCACTCGCCGTCACGGGCCACTCCTCATCCGGGGGCGCACATGACATCGCAACCAACAGCCTGCTGATTCATCTGTTCGCCGCAGCACTGTGGGCCGGCGGGCTCTTGGCGCTACTGTCTCATGCCCTGCGGCGTGGCAGCCACACCGACGTTGCCGCCCGGCGCTTCTCGGCGATTGCGCTGTGGTGCTTCGCGGCGCTGGCGACCAGCGGAGCTGTCAATGCCATTGTGCGACTGTCGCCGTCAGACATAATGGGCTCCACTTACGGCCGCCTGGTCCTGGCAAAGGCGTTGGCGCTGTGCGGGCTCGGCGTGCTTGGCTGGCGTCAGCGACGCACGGCAGTCGTTGCCTTACAGTCGAATCCGTCGAGCCGGGGTCCGCTTCTGCGGATCGCACTCACAGAAGCGGCTCTCCTCGCTGCAACGTTTGGTGTCGCGGTAGGGCTCAGCCGGACACCTCCTCCTGCTGCGCCGACTGAACCGAGCCCGGCGGAAGTCGCTATCGGATTCAATCTCCCTGAGTCGCCGACTCTCATCCACGTGCTGACGAACTGGCGATTCGACCTCATCTATGGAACCGCCGCGATCGTGCTCGCTGTAAGTTATTTCGCTGGCGTATGCAGACTGCGACGACAAGGTGACTCGTGGCAGCGGCGTCGCACGGCGTCGTGGGTCTTGGGTTGCATCGTGCTGCTTTTCGCTACCTCGTCTGGGCTGGGAAGTTACATGTCGGCGTTGTTCAGCGCGCATATGTTCGTTCAACTTCTTATGACCATGCTGATTCCGATACTTCTCGTTCTGGGCTCGCCGGTGACGCTCGCCCTGAAAGCTCTGCGACCGTCCGCAGACAATGCCATTCCCGGTCCTCGAGAGTGGCTCCTGGCTGCGCTGCGATCGCCGTGGGCTCGGTTCCTCACGTTTCCGGTGACAGCATTGTTGATGTTCACCGCGAGCGGCTACGGGCTGTACTACACAGGCGCGTTCGACGCCGCGGTCGCCGACCACGCGACTCATGTGCTCATGCTCGGGTACTGGTTGTTCAGCGGCACATTATTTTTCTGGGTGGTCGTCGTCGCAGAGGAGTCACCGCTTCGGGCTTCCGCGATCGTGCGAACGGCAACCGGAGTTGCCGGACTCGTGCAATTCATATGGACCGGAATGATGCTGCGAAATAGCCAGACGGTCTTGGGTGAGTCCTTCTACAACTCGCTGCGGCTGGAGTGGCACACTGAACTTCTTGCTGATCAAAGGTTGGGTGGCGCCATCCTGTCGGTGGGAGCCGCGTGCACCTTGCTGGTAGTGGCCGCCCTACTCCTCTCGGCACGGAGCACAACGCAAGCAAGGTGACCGGCGAGAGCCGCACGACGACCGGTTGTGCCGCTCGCGGGCGACCACAAAGAAGTAGGAGACGCAGCAGGTGGCATCGGCCGTGGGTCGGGCCCCTGATTCAAAGGCATGTGGCAGGGAGCTGTCCGCCAGTATGTCGGCTAGTTCTTCAACGCCTGCTCGACCGCCGATGACATGTCCTCGTAGGTCCTGAAGTCCAGTTCTTCGCCGTTGAGGAAGATGGTCGGAGTGCCTTGCACGCCGAGAGCCTCACCGTCGGCGACGTCCAAGTTGATGCGTTCGAGTGTCGCGGGATCGTTGTAGGCGGTGTCGAACGCCCCCATGTCGAGGTCGAGTTCGCTCGCGAAGCCCCGGAAGGTCGCATCGGCCGGCTTCTGTTGTTCACCCCATTGGCTCTGCGTTTCGTACATCTTCTTGTACATCGGCTCGAACTTGCCTTGCTGAGCGGCCGCCTCCACCGCCCGGGCCGCCCGCTCCGCATTGAAGTGCGACTTGATGGGAAAATAGCGGACAACGAAGTTGACACGGTCGCCATACTCAGAGCGCAGCTGTTCAACGAGTGGGAAGGCCGCGCGGCACGCCTCGCACTCGAAGTCCAGGAATTCGACGAAGGTGGTGTCGCTGTCCGGCACCGTATTGAGGCGACGACTGTTGTCGCGGACCAGCTGGCCAACGTCTTCAGCCTGCGTCTGCGCCAGCGCCGGTTCGTTCCCATCGCGAACTGAGAAATAGACGCCCGCTCCGATCACCAGGGTGATGACCGCGAAAGCGGTCAGCAGTATTCGTGTGGCAGGAGCCATAGGAGTACGTCCTTCTGAAGGGTAGGGATCGCCGATACGGCTTGACCTGCGGAAAACGCAGCGTCGGTTTCGAGTGCATGTGGTCGCGTACCGCGACAATGGCTCGGAATGCGCTTCGTGTGCATCAGTTACGACTATATACGGAGAAAACCCGTAGGTTGCCAGCTCGCCGCGGTCTAGTGGCGGGCCGCAACGCGCGCCAGCTTCTCGGTGCAATTTCAGGCCGGTTCTACAAGATATAGACATATGCGCATATCACTATGTATTGTCTCAGCATGCAACGAGGAGAGGGCTGATGAAGGAACATCGCAACGGCGACGGTGAGGTCGCGCACGACCACGCCCACCAGCACGGCGTCTCAGCCGACGCAGATCGCCGCTGGCTGGCGCTCGCCCTCGGCCTGATCGCCACCTTCATGGTGGCCGAGGTGATCGTCGGCGTACTCGCCGGATCGCTGGCGCTGATCACCGACGCTGGCCACATGCTCACCGATGCGGCCTCGATAGTGCTCGCGCTGATAGCGATTCGTTTAGCGGCGCGCCCAGCGAAGGGCAGCTATACCTACGGCCTCAAGCGCGCCGAAATCCTGTCCGCGCAAGCCAACGGCATCACGCTGCTCCTAATGGCCTGCTACTTCGTCTTCGAGGGAGTGCGCCGCCTGATCAACCCGCACGAGGTCGAAGGCGGCCTCGTCTTCGTCACGGCGTTGGTCGGCATCGCGGTCAACGTGGCCGCGACCTGGTGCATCAGTCGGGCCAACCGCTCCAGCCTCAACGTCGAAGGTGCCTACCAGCACATCCTCAACGACTTGTTCGCCTTCATCGCCACGGCAATCGCGGGCGCGGTGGTGTGGCTGACCGGGTTCGTCGAGGCAGATGCGATCGCCGCCCTGGTCGTCGCAGCGCTGATGGTGAAGGCGGGCTGGGGCTTGGTCCGCGCCTCGGGACGCATCTTCATGGAAGCCGCCCCACAGAACATGGATCCCGAGATTGTCGGCCGACAGCTGACGTCTATCGACGGCGTCGCCGAGGTGCACGATCTGCACATCTGGGAGATCACCTCTGGGCAGGCGGCCCTGTCCGCGCACGTGCTCGTCGATACGCGCGCCGACTGCCACGGCGTGCGTGCTCAGTTGGAGGAACTCCTGCACACCGATCACGGGATCGACCACACCACGCTGCAGATCGATCACACCGCGGTCCCGGCCGGCGATCATTGCGCCGAAGCGCACGGACCGAGCTACCGAAGCGGACGAGATGGCGGCTGACGATATGGGCGAGCCTGCGTGGACACCTTTTGAACACGCCGACACTCACGCAGTCGTGATTTTCGCGGACCTGTCCGGATTCACCGCGCTGACCGAGGTCCATGGCGACCACCACGCTGCCGAACTGGCGGACGCCTTTGCTGGCATGGCGGCAGATGCGCTCGGTCCCGGCGACGAGGTGATCAAGTCAATCGGTGACGCTGTCATGGTCATCACAGGCAGCGCGGAGGCAGCGCTGGGCTTCCTGACGCGCCTCACCGAGGCCACGCGCCGTGCTGGGGGCTTCCCGTTACTGAGCGCTGGTGTCAGTTCGGGACCCGTCATCCGCCGACGTGGCGACGTCTTCGGCGCCACGGTCAACCTCGCCGCCCGTCTTGCCGGCCAAGCGAGCGCCGGCCAGATCCTCATCGACCCATCAGTTGCCGCGGCGGGTGCCGGCTCCGGGCTGCCTATCGCAGCGTTGGGTGCGATGCGTCTACGAAACATCGCCGAACCCATCGAGGTGTACGCCGTCGACGTCGCCAGCACACACCAGGGACACGTGGATCCGGTATGCCGCATGCACATTGCGGCGACAGGCACCGCCGTCACCGTGACCCACGATCACCGGGTGTACCGCTTTTGCTCGAGCTTGTGCGCGACGCGGTTCAGTCGGCGCCCTGAGGACTTCGCAACATCGGAATCTCCGGTCTTCGGCCGCGCTCAGTCATAGGGCCGGATCCCATCACATCGACGGAAGGACAAAACATCATGGCCGTTGCAGCATTGGCGCTCTACGGCGTCTTCCTCGCTACCGCCTTCGGACTGCGCAGCTACCGACAATGGCGGCGAACCGGATCGACCGGGATGCGCGGGATCCACGGGCGACCGGGTTCATGGGAATGGCTCGCTGGGATGGGCTTCGTGGTGGCCATCTTGGTCGGCGTCGCGGCGCCGGTCTTGCAACTGGTCGGGATCCTCGCGCCTATCGAAAGTCTCGATCACGGCGTCTGGGGAATCGTGGGCGCCTGCGCTGCCATTGCGGGCGTCGCGGCGACATTGTGGGCGCAGGAAGCCATGGGCGATTCTTGGCGTATCGGCGTCGACGTTACGGAGAAGACGCAGCTGGTGGACAGCGGAGTCTTCCGATGGGTTCGTAACCCCATCTTCACCGCCATGCTCATGTTCGGCGCCGGCGTGGCCCTGATGGTGCCGAACATCCTCACGCTCATTGGCTTTGGATTGCTCCTGGTGTCCATTGAATTGCAGGTGCGCGTCGTGGAAGAACCCTATTTGCGGTTCACGCACGGTCGGCGCTATGTCGACTACGCCGCAACGGTCGGCCGGTTCATCCCTGGCGTCGGACGCATGTCAACGGCCGGTAACTCGGTCGCCGAGCACTGACACCGATGGGCCGGCGACTCCAGTTGGTACAGCGTTGTGTGAATACATGAGACTCTGTACTATCATTCGGTGATGGAGACCGTGGTGCGTCGCGATGCGCTGGTGCGGTTCGGCTACGCGTTGTCGGACGCTACCCGAACCCAGATCCTGCTGAGCTTGTGCCGCGGTGGCCGCTACCCGTCCGACCTGGCCGATGACATCGGTGTCTCGCGCCAAACCGTCTCCAACCATCTCGCGTGCCTACGGGGATGCGGCCTCGTCGTCGCGATCCCCGAAGGTCGGCGCACACGCTATGAGTTGGCCGATCCTCGAATCGGTCACGCATTGAACGACCTCGCCGGGGTGGTGTTGGCGGTCGACCCCGGTTGGTGCCCGGCCAGCGATGAGAAGGAGTGCTGCTGATGAGCGATCTGGGCGTGCCGGCCGCGCGGAGGGTGATCACCGACAACCGACGGCGAGTGCTATCACGGCGAATCCGCCTGTTCGTCGCGGCGACCATCACCTACAACGTGATCGAGGCCATCATCGCGCTCGCCGAGGGGACACGCGTCTCATCGGCAGCCCTCGTCGGGTTCGGGCTGGACTCCGTCATCGAGGTCTGCTCCGCTGCGGCGGTGGCATGGCAGTTCGCCGGCAAGGACCCCGAGTCCCGAGAAAAAGCCGCCTTGCGGGTCATCGCGTTCTCCTTCTTCGCCCTCGCCGCCTACGTGGCCGTCGATGCGGTTCGGTCGCTGTTCGGCTTCGGTGAAGCCCAGCATTCGACAGTGGGCATCGCGCTGGCAGCGGTGAGCCTGGCCATCATGCCGGTGCTGTCCTGGGCGCAGCGGCGAGCAGGGCGCGAACTTGGCTCTTTGTCGGCCGTCGCCGACTCCAAACAGACCCTGCTCTGCACGTACCTATCGGCGGTGCTGTTGGTGGGGCTTCTCTTGAACAGCTTCTTCGGGTGGTCGTGGGCTGACCCGCTGGCCGCCCTCGTCATCGCCGCCATCGCCGTACGGGAAGGCCTCGAAGCATGGAAGGGGCGAACCTGTTGCGCCGCCCCGCTGCGGACAGCCGAGGCGGCGACCGACGAGCGCGACTGCCAGTGCTGCGATGGGGAATAGAGGCGCGATCGAATGAGTCGGCTCAGCCCACAGGTACGCGCTTTGTATCACCGAGAGATGACGGCGGCGACGGCTGCAGCCTCAATTGAGCAGCGCTGGCGGCATCTGGAACGGGCACACATCATCTCGCCGCCGGATCCTTTGCTACACAAGATGAATCACGTCGCGATGCTTAAACTTGCGCTGCGCGAACATGATCGCCGGGAGGCGCTCGGCCAGTTGGTGCGCATCGTGGTCGCTGCACCGGGCTCGCTGACCGGCCGTTATCCGCAGGGCAACACCGGCCGGGTGGACGCCGGACTGATGACGCCGATGACCGTTCCGGCCGATCTCGCGGAGCAATTCTCGGCGTGAGGTCTGCACCGTCGGCCGGGGAGAATGCCGCGCGAAGCGCAACTACGTCGGCGAAGGCGCCTGCTTCGGCCGTCATGGCGGCACTGTTGGTCAGCACGGTGACGCTGCTGCTCGGATACATCGGCTTCGGGGTTGTCACGATGCTGGTCTTCACGGCTGGTTTCATCGGCGGATTGGTGTTATGGCTGGTCCTTCCGGCGCGGGGAACGTGGTCGGACATCAAGTTGCCGTTCGTCAGCTGCCTGGTCTTGTTTCTTCTGCACCGTGTCGAGGAGAAACAGTTCGGATTCTTCGCCTACCTTGCTGACGTTACGGGCGTACCGACGCCGAATGTCGCGTCGTTCGCCGTACTGGCGCTCGTCGGGCTTTCGGTAGGCGCGTGGCTGTTGGTCCCCCTCCTGATGAAGCGAGCGAACCCCCTCGGCCGCTATCTAGCGTGGACCTTCTTCGCATCCATGGGTGTCACGGAGCTGGCTCACTTCCTCGTGTTCCCTTGGCTCAACGACTCCACAACCTCCTATGTCCCCGGCATGTGGACCGTCGTGGTGCTCGCACCGGTCGCCTGGTGGGGTATGAGCCGGCTGGCACGCGGGCACCGGGTACCTGCCGGGCAGTGAGCTCAGGCCCTAGCGTCACGCCCGCGGGTAAGGGGCCAGCCGCGCGATCGGTCAGGTGAGCCGCACGCTGCGGTGCACGTCGATCGGTGCAACGCCGAACATCTCGTGAAAGGCGCGGTTGGCGTGGGAGCTGTCGGTGAAGCCGGCGGCATGCGCCACATCGGTGATCGTTCCTCCGATGCGCGCCACTTCTATCGCGCGGATAAGCCTTGCCCACCGGACGTAGGCGGGAAACGACAAACCGACGTCGCGGGCGAATAAGCGGCCGAGCCGGTCGGCCGACAGATGGACGGCGGAAGCGACGTCAGTCAATCGCACCGGGCCGCCGAGCAGGTCGGGCAGCAACGCGACGGCGGCCGCGACAGCGGGATGCGTCTCGGCCCGTGTGGCGATGAGGTCATCAGGCCCGAGGAGGTTTGCGAGCACGGCATCGGCGGCCGCCGAGAGATCCTCCGACAGCGGCGGCGCTGCCGGAAGCCGCTGCGCCGCCGCGACCCAGGCGGACACGTCTGCCTTCGCGTCCCGGTCGACGAGAGCCTCGACGCGGCGCCCGCGTGCGCTGGTGGGATCCAGGTACATCATGATTCCGGTCGCCGCGCCGGCATCGACAGAGTGCGTGATGCCTGACGGAATGATGCCAGCGCGAGCGTGGACACTACGGCCGGAGGTGTCGGTGAAGAGCACCGGCTCATCGGAAGCCACGGCAATCTGCACCGCCGCGTGCGAGTGACCGTGCGCGGCACCTAGGCGACCGCTATAAATCAGCCGGCCTGGCTCGATCACCGCGGCGCCCGACCATGTCACGTCTTTGAGTATGCCAACTCTGGTGCCTACGCCTGAATACCACGAACTCCGCGCGGCGGAAGGTCGCCCGATCTGTACATGCGCCGGCCTGCTCGCTCTCTCGACACTGAGAACATGACGAAGACAATTGTTCGCTACGGCTACGTGCCGGTGATGCTGATCGGGATCAACGGTGCTGCCATCGGCCTGGCGCACGCACCCTGGGCCGAGCTGTGGATGGCGGCGCTTATCGTTGCGGCGATCGGCCTGTCCTTCGTCGCCGAGCGAACCTTGCCCTACACCGACGAGTGGAACACCTCGGTCGGTGATGGGCGCCGCGACGTGGCACACGCCTTCATCAACGAGACGTCTCTGCTACTCACGGTGCTGGTGATTCCGCTCATGGCCGCGCTGTCACCGTTCGGTGAACGGTGGCCGGCGTCGCTGCCATTCGTGGTGCAGGTGCTGATCGCGATCGTGGTCACTGATCTCGGGGTGACCGCCGCGCATCTGGTCAGTCACAAGGTGGGATGGCTGTGGCGCTTCCACGCCGTGCATCACAGCGTCAAACGGTTCTACGGATTCAACGGCTTGATGAAGCATCCGCTGCACGGGGCTCTTGAACTTGCGGCCGGCACCGTGCCGCTGCTGCTGCTGGGCATGCCGAAGGCGGTGGCCGAGGTGCTGACCGTGTGCATTGCGGTGCAGCTGCTGTTGCAGCATTCCAATGCCGACTACCGCATTGGCCCGCTGCGCAAGGTGCTCGCGCTCAATGAGGGCCATCGCTTCCATCACCTGAAGTGGGCAGGCATCGGTGACGTCAACTTCGGTCTGTTCACCCTCGTCTGGGATCACGCGCTGCGCACGTTCTCTTTCGACCCTCAGCGCCGATTTACTAGCGACGACCTCGGTATGGCCGCCAAGCCGGATTACCCCGTGGGATATTTGGCCCAGCTAGCCGAGCCTTTCCGCGCGACCGGCGCTTGCCAGCTCAAGGACAGCGCGGATGACGACGGCGTCCGTGAGGCGGCGACCCGTTCATGACGAGCACCGTCTACACCAACGCCACCGTCCTCACCTGCGATCGCGCAGACACCATCGCCGAAGCGGTGGCCGTGACCGAGGGCCGCATCACCGCCGTGGGGGACGATGCCGCCGTCCGTCGTGCGGCCGGACCGGACGCCGACGTCGTAGACCTCGACGGCGCCACCGTGCTGCCCGGCTTCGTCGACACCCACCCTCACCTGTTGCACTTCGGGGTGATCGCCGAGCCGTTGGTCGACCTGGCCGATGCGGTCGACCACAGCGACATCGCCGCGCGCATCACCTCCCGCGCGCAGACGACGCCGGTCGGCGAGTGGATCATGACCACTCCAGTGGGGGAACCGCACTACTTTCTGAGGCGCTCGTACCGTGACCTCGCTGAGGGCGTCCTGCCCGATCGAGTCGTGCTCGACCGCGCCGCACCGCATCATCCGGTATTCATCCAGGCGTGGGCTCCGGTCATCCCGAACACGTGTGTACTCAACAGCGCCGGATTGCAGCGGCTGGGCATCGACCGCCACACGGCCGACCGCATCGGCGATGTCTGCGTCGAGAAGGACACCAGCGGGGAGCCCACCGGCCGACTTCACGGTGCGGTCACCTTGTACTACAACAACGACGACTCCATGAACAGCTTGCTACGGCGCCTACCATTGTTGCAGCCCAACGCTTTCGAGCCCGGCGTGATTCGCGCGATGCGGGCCGCCAACGCACTCGGCGTAACCACTGTCTATGAAGCCCACGCGATGGACTTCTCCCACATCGAGCTCTACCGGTGGCTGCGCAGCACCGATCAGCTCACCGTGCGAGTGCAATGTGCACCGGAAGCGCACATCTACGGCATGCCCGACGATCAGCCACTGGACGTCAACCGCCTGCTGACCCGGCTGCAACGCGCCACCGACATGGTTGACCGCGACGACGACATGCTGCGCATCGACGGCATCACCGTCGGGCGCGGCGGGTCCTGCCACTCTGGACAACTACTGATGCGTGAGCCGTACCGAGGACCATTCGGCACCATGACCACAGGGCGATCCTTCGTACCTGCCGACACGGTCGAGAAGATCATGCGGTTCTGCCTGGAGAGTGGCCTGCGCTTGAACATGATGATCGCCGGCAACGGTGAACTCGCCACCTACCTCGACCAGCTCGAAAGACTCGACGGGCCGCTGCGCGTGGGGGACCGCCCTTGGATCGTGCAGCACGCCGCGATAGCCGAACCTCACCAGATCATGCGCCTTGCGGCTCTGAGACTCGGCCTCACGACCACCATGTCGTTCTCCTGGGGCAAGGGGAAGCTGTTCGCCGAGCGCGTCGGACAACACATCCTCGAACATCTCGTTCCGCTGCAGCGGTTCCTGGATGCCGGGATGACCGTAGGCTGCGGCACCGACTGGGGACCCAAGAACGTTTTCGAACACCTTGCCCTGGCTGTCGAACCCCGCTACGGCGCCACCGGCCGTCCCGCCGCTACCGCCGGAATCTCACGCACCGAGGCACTGGCCATGTGGACGCGCACCGCGGCCGAAGTATTGGGTTGGGAACGTATTGGATCACTGGTTGTCGATCACCACGCAGACTTGGTTGTCGTGGATCGAAACCCACTGACCTGTCGGCTCGCTGACCTAACGGATACTCGCGTGCTGGCCACGATGCTCGGCGGCCGCACCGTCACCGGAAGCATGACCGACGCCACTGCATCCACCACGCCCGCACAATCAAGACGAGTAACGCCTGCCTGACAACTCGGGTGCTGCGGTGTGTCCGCGTCGTCGACAGTTCATCGTCCATAGCGTCGTCGGGCGGCGCAACCGCAGCCACCGCCGGGTCTTCGCCACGAGGTAGGTCAGCACGATGCCGACTGCCACCGCGGCCGCTACTCCCAGCAATCGGTGCTCGCCGAAGAGCGGATACACCTGGTAGTGCGTCAGGTAGATGAACAGTGACGCCTCGGCGATCAGGCCAGCGGTGACCGTGAACGCCGACGGGCAGCGGATGGCGGGCAGCCAGATCAGCAGCGCCAAGCCGCCGAACACCAGGGCCTCGCGGTTGGGTTGGCCGAAGTACCCGACGATTCCGACCGCGAGGACCGCGGTCACCGCGAGCCGCTGCGACACCGTGGACGACTTCGAGGCAGCCCAACCGATGGCGAAGAACCAGAACGCCAGCATGGTGAACCACGCGGCCTTGCCGAGCCCAATGCTGAAGACGTCCCACCGCAGTGCCATGCCCAGGGCGAGGAATGCCGCGGCGACGCCGAACGGCCACCTGCGTTCGGCGCGGTCGCCCCACCGCGTCGCGCACAGTAGCGCCAACCCCGCCAGCACCCACACCAGGACTTCGACGAACCACAGGCGCCCGGCGGTCATGCTGTCGTCTGGACCGATGAACTTGTTGGCCAACAGTAGATTCGAGGCCGCGTAGTCGTCGGTGACGACTAGCGCGAACGCCACCCACACCGTTGCGGGCACGGCGATCCAGCCGATAGTGCTGACCAGGTGGCGCACCCGGGTGGCGCGCGGCAGGGGCGTGAGGCAGAAGCGGCCGAAGTTGTATCCGGCGATGCCCAGCAGGATGTGCGCGCCGCCCCACAGCACCCACAGCTCGGCATGCGATCCGGCGACCAGGACGATCGCCGCCGCACGCAGCGCCACGCTGGTCTCGAGCGTCGTTCCCCACCACTGGCGGGTCTTGCGGGCGGACTCCAACTCGCTGAGCGGAAGTCGCTGCCAGTCCGCGGGCAGGTGCCCGAGTGCGCGTTCGAGCCGCACCGACATGGCGACGTAGGACAGCGAGTTCCCGCCGAGGTCGACGAAGCTGCTGCGGGGGTCGACGTCGGCCGTGTCGATCTGCAGCACGTCGGCGAACAAGCCAATCAGGTCAAGGCGGGCGTCGTCGGTCGTCCGCTCGGCGGCGCGCTCTCGCAGGCTGCGGTAGTCGGGCTTACCGTTGGGCAGCCGTGGGATCTCGTCGACGTCGACGACCCGGACCGCCGCCCGGGGAAGTCCGGACGCGTCGGCCGCCGCGGCTGTGACGTCGCAGTCCCTTTGACGGTCGGCGGCGCCGACGATCAGGAGCCCGTCGCCGTCTGTGCAGATCGCGTCGACGCCGTCGGCGTGCAGGGCCGACTCGACACGTTGCAGGTCGATGCGCAGTCCGTACAGCTTCACGAACCGGTCGCTGCGGCCCACCACCTCGTAGAGGCCGTCGGGACGCCGGTGGGCGATGTCGCCGGTGCGCAGTTCCTCGACGCCGGCACCGGAGGCGAGGTCGGCGTCGGTGTCGGCGTAGCCCATCATGACATTCGGTCCGCGGTAGAAGAGTTCGCCTGTGCCGCCGGGCATGCCGTCGACCGGTTCGATGTGAAACGAGCCGCCGGGGATCGGCACGCCGATCGACTCAGGATGGTCGTGGGCGAGTTCCGGCGGCAGGTAGGCCATGCGCGCGGTGGCCTCGGTGGCGCCGTACATGACGAAGAACCGCCACCCCGAGCGTGCGCCGAGATCGGCGAGCCGCCGCACGCGGTCCGGGTCGAGCCGTCCGCCGGCCTGCGTGACGTAGCGCAGGTTCGGCAGCGACATCGCCTCGAAGCCGATCCGGTCGAGCAGTTCGAAGGTGTGCGGTACGCCCGCGAACGACGTTGCGCCGTGGGTGCGGAACGACTCCCAGAAGTCGTCGTCGACGACGGACAGGTCGGTGAGCACGACTGCGGCCCCGCGCAGCAGGTGACTGTGGATCACCGATATTCCGTAGCAGTACGACATCGGCAGAGTCGTTGCCGCCCTGTCGGTTCGGGTGATGTCGAGGTAGGTGGCGATGGACTCGGCGTTGGCGGCGAGGTTGAACCGGGACAACCGCACCAGCTTGGGGGAGCCGGTGCTGCCGGACGTCGAGAGCAGCAGGGCCAGGTCCGGGTGGAGTTCGGGGGCGGGACGGTGGCGTGGCCCCCCGTTGACGACGCCGTCGGCGACGATGACGTCCGGGTGGTAGGTCTCGTCGACCGACCGGTGGTCGCCGCCCGCAGGGACGGGCAGCACGACGTGGTGGCCGGCGAGCGCGCCGAGGTAGGTCACCAGCGTGGGTAGGTCGTTGCGGGTCTCGAGCAGGACGAGCTTGCGCCGCGTGCCCAGTTCGGCGGCCCTGGCGGCGACCCAAGTCGCGAGTTCGGCGTAGCTGACGGTCGTCTCGGCCGTGATCACCGCGACGTCGTCGCCGTGGCAGGCGAGGTGGTCGACGAGCCGTTCGAACATCATGGCGCTGTCAGCCGCCGTCGCGTGGGCGGTCACCGAACACCACGGCGGCGCCGGTGACGTGGATGCGGACCTTGGCGTCGACCGCAGGCGGCGCGACGCTGTGCTGGCGGACGGTGATCGGCGCGGCGTCACCGCCGAGGTCCACGGTGAGCATGACGTCGTGGCCGCGGAACTCCGACGCCAGCACCGTCGCCATGCCGTCGCCGAGGTCGTCGTCGGCGACGGTCGTCGCCTCCAGTTGCTCGGGGCGGAGCATCAGCATGCCGCCGCCGTCGCGGACGGAGCCGCGGACCGGCAGCCGGCCCAGCGCGGAGGTGGCGACCCCGTCGCTTAACGTGCACGGCAGGAGCACGCAGTCTCCCAGGAACTCGGCGGTGAAGCGGTCGTTGGGTTCGCGGTAGACCGTCTGCGGCGTACCGACTTTGGTGAACCGGCCGTCGCGCATGACCGCCACCTGGTCGGCGATCGACAGCGCCTCTTCCTGGTCGTGGGTGACGATCAGCGTGGTGACACCGGCGTCGGAGAGCAGTGCGGCGACGGCCTTGCGGGTCGACGCTCGCAGCCCGGTGTCCAGGGCGCTGAACGGTTCGTCGAGCAGCATGAGCGCGGGTTGGCGGGCGAGGGCGCGGGCGAGGGCGACGCGCTGCTGCTGCCCACCGGAGAGTTCGTGCGGGCGGCGCGCGGCGTAGGACTCGTCGAGGGCGACGGTGGCGAGTAGTTCGGCGACGTGCTGCTCTGACGAGCGCTTGCGGCCGGACAACCCGTAGGCGATGTTCTGACCCACGGTCAGGTGCGGAAACAGCGCACCGTCCTGCGCGACGTACCCCACGTCGCGGCGGTGCGCGGGGGTACTGCGTCCGGCGGCGGCCACCTGGCGTCCGGCGATGGAAATCGTTCCGGCGTCCGGGTTCTCGAAGCCGGCGACGAGGCGGAGCAGCGTCGTCTTGCCGCAGCCGGAGGCGCCGACGACGGCGGTGATGGTGCCCGCGGTCACGCCGAGGTCGATGCCGTGCAGCACGGTGTGGCTGCCGAAGGACTTGACCAGACCGCTGACGTCGAGCGCGTTCGTCATAGCGCGGCCGCCCTGCTCGACTGCTGGAACAGCACGACGGTGACCGGGACCGCGAGCACGACCAGCAGCAGCGCATACGGTGCGGCGCCGGCGTAGGCCAGCTCGCTCGACAGCGACCAGAACCGCATCGCGAGCGTGGTGGTCCCCGTCGGGGCCAGCAGCAGGGTGGCGGTCAACTCGGTCGCCACGGCGACGAACACCAGCGAGGCGCCAGCTGCGGCCGCAGGTGCGGTGAGCCGCAACGTGACTCGCAACAGGGTGCGGGTGGGGGATACGCCGAGCGAGCGTGACGCCTCCTCCAGTGTCGGCGGCACCTGGGCCAGACCCGACCGCAGGTTCACCATCGCGCGGGGCATGAACATCAGCACGTAGGCCGCGAGCACGAGCGTCGCCGTCTGGTACAGCGGCGGAGCGAAGCGGATCGCCACGGTGACGAGCGCGAGCGCGGTCACGATGCCCGGCATCGAACTCGTCACGAAGTTCGAGCCCTCGACGAAGCGGGCGAAGAACCCGCGGTGTCGCACCGCAATCCAAGCGAACGGGAAGGCCAGCACCGTCGTCAGTGCCGCCGCCCCGGCGGCCAGCGCCGCGGTTTGCACCGTCGACGGCACGATTTCGCCGAGCGCCCACACGTCGCTGCCGCCGATCCACAGCCACCGCACGATCGTCCACGCCGGAACCCCGAGCGACAGTACGGCGAGCGCCGCGAGGGCCGCCAGTGCGGGCAGCGTCATGCCACCCAGGGGGTGGGACAGCGACGTGCGCTGGGCGCCGGAACCGAGCCGGGCATAGCGGGCGTTGCCGCGGACGCCGGCTTCGCCGACGACTAGCACGAGGCACAGCAGCATGAGGACGCCGGCGAGCGTGCTGCCCGCCGCGCCGTTGAAGGTGGCCTGGAATTGCTCGAAGATCGCGGTGGTGAACGTCGAGAAGCGCAGCATCGCGAAGGCGCCGTATTCGGCCAGCAGGTGCACGCCGATGAGCAGTCCGCCGCCCAGGACGGCGAGCCGCAGCTGCGGCAGCACCACGCGCCGGAACACAGCCGCCGGGCTGGAACCGAGCGTGCGAGCGGATTCCTCGATCGCGGGGTCCAGGCGACGGAGCGTGGCCGCGGCGGGCACGTAGACGAACGGGAAGTACGACAGCGAGGCGACGAGGATGCCCGCCCAGAAGCCGTGCGGGGTGGGGACGACGCTGACCCAGGCGTAGCTGTTGATGAACGCGGGCACCGCAAGCGGAGCGACGAACAGCGGCCGCCAGATCGCCCGGCCGGGGGCGTCGGAGCGCTCCACCAGCCATGCCGCGCCCACGCCGAGCACGATGCAGATCGGGACCGTGACGACGACGAGACCGACGGTGTTGACGAACAGTTCGAGCACGCGCGGCCGTGCGAGGAGTTCCCATACCCGTGCAGGCCCGAGCGACACCACCGACCAGGCGACGTATCCGATCGGCACGAACGTCGCGACCACCAGCAGCACCACACCGGCGGTGAGGACCGGCCCGGGCCGCGTGGCTGGGGCTCGGCCGGGCCCTTCCGATGTCGGCAGGGCGTCGATCAGGGCCGCGTCCGCGGCCGTCGCGGTGGGGGTGACCACGTCAACCGTCCATCTAGAGCAGGCCCGCCTGCGTCATCAGGTCGGTGACCTTCTGTGCGTCGAGGTTCGACGGGTTTACAGCGGGTGCCTGCAGGTCGACGAGAGGCACCAGCGCGGGGTTGGCCGGAACGCCGCTGGCCACGGGGTACTCGAACGAGGTGCCTTTTTCGAGCACTTCCTGGCCGGCCTTGCTGGTGATGAAGGTGAGGAACTTCTGGGCGTCTTCCTTCTTCTTGCTGGAGTTCAGGATGCCGCCACCGGAGATCGAGACGAAGGCGCCCGGATCCTGGTTGCGGAAGTAGTGCAGCGCGGTGTTGCCCGAGATCTCCTTGGTTTGCGACTGATCGCGGAACCAGTAGTAGTGGTAGATGATCCCGCCTTCGACCTGGCCGTCGTTGACGGCGCGCAGCGTGGCGATGTTGTCGGAGTAGATCTCGGCGCCTGACTTCATGCCGGCCAGCCATTGGCCGGTGGCTTGCTCGCCGGTGAGTTTGAGCATCGCCGCGACGATGGCCTGGAAGTCCGGCTTGACCGGTGGGGCGCCCCAGCGGCCCGTCCACTCGGGATTCTCGAGATCCATGATCGACCGCGGCAGCTGGGCCTCTGTGAGTTTGGTCTTGTCGTAGGCGAACACCGTCGTGCGCGCGGCGACGCCGGTCCACTTGTTGGTGGCGGGGCGGAACTGCGGCGGCACCTGGGAGATGGTGGCCTGGTCGACGTCGCTGAACAGGCCGTCCTTCTCGACGGCGGCCATGGCGGGGGAGTTCTCGGTGAGGAACACGTCGGCTGGGGACCGATCGCCTTCGGCGATCAGCTGGTTGCCCAGTTCTGTGTCGCCGCCCTGGCGGTAGGTGACCTTGATGCCGGTCTCTCTGGTGAAGGCGTCGATCCACTCCTTCGTCAGCGACTCGTGCTGCGCGTTGTAAACCAGCAGGCCGTCCTCTTTCTCCGACGACGAGCAGGCGGCGAGACCCGCTGCCAGCGCGACGGCGGCCCCCAGTGCGGTGATGCGACTCCAACGACTCCGGCGGGCTGACATCGACCGGCCTTTCTGCAAGGTCAGGGTTGCCTAACGAACATACCTTTGCCGATCGCGTGATCGGCAAGTGCATCGGTCGCCTCTGTTTCCCCTTGACGCCGGCTCGATCGTGCTCGGAGACGTCCTTGGCTGCGTCTTGTCGCTGAAAGCCGAAGTTGCTCGCAGAGGGGGTCCATGGCGGACGGTGGCGACGGTCGGTCCCTGTGCGATGGGAGCAGCGATGGCCAGTGACCAGCAGCCGCGGTCCGGCTGGGCGCCGAACAGCATCGGCACATCGCTGATTGGTGTAACCCGCTCCAGTCAGGCGCTGGCCGCAGGCGGGCGACCGGTCGCAATCTCCGACCCGCAGCCAGGCGACGTCGTCACGTTCTACGCCGATGCCTCGCACGCCGGCATCTACATCGGCGACGGCATGATGGTTCACGCCTCGACGTACGGCACTTCGGTGAGGGCGGCGCTCATCTCGTCTGCGCCCATCCATAACTCCCGCCGCTACTGAGACGTCTTGGTCGTCCGCTCAGGAGACAGTGGTCAGGATCCGCACAGAGGTGCCGTCGTCTTCGGAGGCGTAGATGGCGTCATCTGTGGCGACATACACCTGGCCACCGCCTGCGGCTAAGAGCGCCTGAGGTCTCGAGGCGACGGCGGATCTCGGCTGCCAGGTCTGGCCGCCGTCGGTGCTGGCATGGAGCTTTCCCCCGGCGTCAGTACCGATGAGGGGTCCACTGTCGGGCCAGCTGACGAGTGTGAGCTGTGGTGCTCCGATGACGGTGCTGAACGTCGATGCGCCGTCGGTGCTGCGCAGCAGCCCTTCGCGTGTCGTTGCCAGAACCTCGTGCGGGTTCGCCGGGGACGCAGCGAGGTCGGCGGCCGCGACGTCGGTGCGCGCCTGCCAGGACGTCAAGTCGTCGCTGACCATCACCGCGCCTGACTGGCTGTCCAGCCCGTATACGCGCCCGTGGCGATATTCCAGTGCGTGAAAGTCGGCACTGCCCTTCAGCGACACAGATTCCCAGGTTTTCCCGGCATCAGTGGTCCTGATCAGACCAAGGTGCGGAGGCTGTTGTCGGTCCGCCGGGTCCGGGTGGCCGCTGGCCAGAAACTCGTCAGCACCGGTGACCGTAAAGCCCATGAAGTCCTGCATCGAGTCGCCGACGCGTTGCGGGGCGTCATCCTCGGCTATCCGAAATAATCCATAGTGGGTTGCCACATAGAGACGTTGGTCGGATGGATTGATGCCCAAGCCATGAATATGTGTCATTCCCGGCACGACCGCCGGGGTGTCCTCGACAGGTCCTGAGCAGGCGACGACCAACGCCGCGGCTGCACTCATCGCAACGACGTTCCAGCGCTTCACGGTACTTACCCTCATCGCGGCCGACCGATGTACGTAACGTGATAGTAGATTGAGGTGGAGCGCGAGCGCGTCCCGCCGGCACAAAGGGGAGCGGTGCGGCCACCTGCGACGTGGCTAGGAGCGCTCTTCATCAAATCTTTATCGGAAGACGAGGCGACGCATACTCCGCCCCAGGAGGCTGGTCCCGAGCCGCGCATAACGCGTGTCGGGTGAAAGCCCGCTATCACCGAGAATGGTCTAGGAAGGATGTGCGATGCAGCACAAGCGAGTTGGGTATGGGCTCATGGCCGCAGTGGCGGTGGGCGTGGCTGTCAGCGCCTGTTCGAATACGGCGAGCGATACTCAGGCGTCGTCCAGCACTTCGGCCGCGGCGTCGGCACCATCGACCAGCGCCGCAAGTAGCGACGCCGCGCACAACGACGCTGATGTGGCGTTCGCGCAGGGCATGATCCCTCATCACCAGCAGGCAATCGAGATGAGTGACATGCTCCTGGGCAAGCAGGGCATCCAGCCGCAGATCGTGACGCTGGCCAATCAAATCAAGAACGCTCAGGCCCCGGAGATCGATCAGATGCAAGGCTGGCTGCAGCAGTGGGGGGCCGGTTCAACGCCCGCTTCGAGCAGCACACCCATGCCGGGTCACGACATGTCCGGCGGGGACATGAGTCAAATGCCGACGGGCAGCGGTCACGGAATGATGTCTGACGCGGACATGGCGGCTCTGCAGAACGCACAGGGTACCGAAGCCGGCCGGCTGTTCTTGACGCAGATGATCAAGCATCACGAGGGTGCGATCACGATGGCTCAGCAAGAGATCGACAGCGGGCAACTTCCCGCGGCTGTCGACATGGCGCGCGCCATCGTCTCCTCGCAGCAACAGGAGATCACCACGATGCAGGGCCTGCTGAAAAATCAGTGAGCTGAACTGTTTAATGGCCGACCGTTCGTCACGCGCCTTCCGTCGCCGGCGCATCGTCGTGGCGGCGCGCGGTCGGCATGGTGAGGGTGAACGTGGCGCCGGTGCCCGGGCCTGCACTTGTTGCGGTGATGGTTCCGCCGTGCGCTTCGACGAGTGCCTTCGCGATTGCAAGCCCGATTCCGGCGCCGCCCTTTCCGCGGTCGCGGGCCGCGTCAGCGCGGTAGAACCGTTCGAACAGCCGAGGAAGATGTTCGGCTGCTACTCCCTCTCCGCTGTCCACGACAGATATTGACACCTGCTCTGCGACACGCATACAACGAATTTCGACGCATCCGCCGCGAGCCGTGTGCCGCAACGAATTGTCGAGCAAGTTGCCTAGGACTTGAGCCAGCCGCTGTTCGTCTGCCCACAAGCACGGCAATCCGCCGTCGACGTGGACATCGAGTGCGACACCCTTATCGGCATACGGTTCGCGTGCGACGGCAGCGCAGCGATCGGCAAGCCGTCCGACGTCGATGAGGTCGTAGGTCATCGAGACGGAGCTCTCCTCCGCCTTGGCCAGGGCGGACACGTCCTCGGAGAATCGCACGAGCCGCCGGGTCTGATCGCGCAACATCGCCGCGGTCTGCGGCGTCAACGCGCGAACCCCGTCTTCGAGCGCCTCGACGTATGCCTCGAGTACCGCGACGGGTGTGCGAATCTCGTGCGCCAAGTCGCCGAAGAGGTGCTGTCGCGTCGTTTCGACAGCCTGCAGTCGGGACGCCATCTCGTTGAAGGCAACGGCGAGCGCATCGAAGTCGTCGCCGAGTCGAGGAGAAGACACGCGGATTCCGTAATGACCGTCAGCGATGGCGGTCGCCGCGGAGGAGACCTCGGTGATCGACCGCTGCAGTCGTCGGCTGACATACCAGCTGACCGCCAGTGCAGCCAGCGCCGAGACCGCCAGGGCACCTCCGATGGATATCACGGTCGCGTAGCCATACGCTTCCTCGGCGTGAATTTCTTCGAGTGAATTAGCCGGCACCCCGGCCCGATGCAGATGTTCACGAAACAACGGCGGTCCCACGACAGCGGCCACCACGGAGGTGGTCGCCGCTCCGGCGACCAAGACGATGGCCTGGGCCGCGAGGAGACGCAACCCGATACCAGGACGACGGCTCCACCGGCTTCGTCGTCGAAGTGCAGCGATGGAAGCGGTGGTCACTGTCCGGTACCCATCCTGTAACCGACTCCGCGCACCGTAGCGATGTAGCGGGGCTGCGCAGCGTCGTCGCCAAGTTTGCGACGAAGATGGCCGATATGGACGTCGACGAGGTGTTCATTGCCGACCCACGGACCTTCGCGAACGATCTCGAGGAGTTGCAGCCGAGTCAGCA
This sequence comes from Mycolicibacterium arseniciresistens, assembly GCF_030519285.1. Lineage (NCBI taxonomy): Bacteria > Bacillati > Actinomycetota > Actinomycetes > Mycobacteriales > Mycobacteriaceae > Mycobacterium > Mycolicibacterium arseniciresistens. The sequence continues at coordinate 38,841 of NZ_JAUMSQ010000026.1, read as the reverse complement.
CCATCCCGGGGTGCCCGGACAGCGCCTCCAGAATGTCGAACTCCGTGCGGGTCAACAAGATCGAAACACCGTCGATGCGCACTTCGCGGGCCGCCACATCGATGCTCAGCGGTCCGAACCGCCGCGGCGGTGCAGTGTCACGTCCAGGTGCCGCAAGGGGTGTCTGCAGCACGCGCGGGCGCCGCAGCATGGCCCGGATGCGCGCCACGAGTTCTCGTGGACTGAATGGCTTGGTGATGTAGTCGTCAGCGCCGACGGTGAGGCCGAGCACGGTGTCGATCTCGGTGTCGCGAGCTGTCAGCATAACCACGTAAGCGTCGGAGAACGTGCGCAACTGTCGGCACACCTCCAGACCGTCGATGCCCGGAAGTCCCAGGTCGAGGACGACGACATCTGGGTCGAGCTCTCGTGCGACAGCGATCGCGTCGACGCCGTTATCGGCCACGATCGCCTCGAACTGTTCCCGCTCCAAGTAGCTTGCCACGACCTCGGCCAGCGCTACTTCGTCATCGACCACCAGCGCGCGGTAACCCTTTGCCTGTTCAGGCGGCGGTCCGGTCGGGTGCTCCATCGCATTCATGGTGCCCGCTGGCCGTGCAGTTGTGGTGGGGCACGACTGATGAATCGTCGATCTTCAGCAGATCTTCATAGAAGGCATACCTGTTGAACGGTGCAATCTACGCAAGCTGAGCATGGAAGGAGGTGCAGCACCATGCATTGGTGGTTGAGCTTTTGTCCCGACGGCTTCGGATGGCAGACATGGTTGACGCTCTGCGCAGGACTCCTCGTAGTGTGGGCAAGTGCCATCGGGGGCACGGTTGCCCTGTTCGGCTCTCTAAGACCACCGCGGGCTTCCCCGCGTTTACGACGCGACTAGTGAATGTGCCGACAGCGACCGCATCCGCACTCACTGAACTCGAGCTGGCTTGACGAGGCGGTTGCCAGTTGGGTGTGGCGACGCCGCTGATGTGCCACCGAGACCCGGTATGCGAGCCTCAGTATTCGATCAAGCGGGTCACGTAGGGCGTCATGCCAGATGTGCGTACCGGCGCGACACGCACAACGGCCCCGGTGTAGGGCGCTTCGAGCATCATTCCGTCCCCGAGATACATCGCTTCATGCTGACTCGCGTTGGGGCCGTAAAAGATCAGATCACCTCGACGCATCTGGGACGAGGGAATCTTGCGCCCGGCGTTGTATTGCGACCCCGAGTAGTGGTCAAGCTTGATGCCGACGCCGGCGAACGCGTAGAGCATCAGGCCCGAACAATCGAAGCCGACGGTGCCGGCGCCTTGATCGATGCCACGAGAGGGTCCGCTGGCGTTGCCCCCGCCCCACGAGTACGGCACCCCGAGTTGAGACATGGCTCGGCGGATGACCAATTCGGAGGCTTGACGGCCGTAGAGCCGAGGAATACGCCCATTGGTGAAACCAGGGTCGGCGGGAGCGGCCGCTGGCGAAAGAACGCCGAGCTTGGTGAGGAAGTTGCGTCCCATCTCGGCAGTCATCTGGGTCGAGGTGGACATGATCTTGAGGACGGCGTTGATGATGGCGATCGGGTCGCCGGCGACATTTGCGCTGGGCACCATCGGCAATGTGGTGTCCCACTGTCCTTCGCCGGCGCGTTCGAACGGTCCCGGTGCCTCGTGGTCCCACTGAATGCCCAGTGACACGTCGCGAGCGGGCAGCGCTGACGCGGACCCGGTAGGGGCAGGAGGGTGGGCGGCATCGAGTCGAGCACGAGCGGCATCGCGCTCCGTTGCGAGGCGTTGGACTTCGGACTCTTGTGCTGTGAACGACTGCTGCGCTTCGGCGAGCGCGGCGACGGCGGCGTCTTGCCTGCGTTGCGCCTCGGCCGCGGCACGATCGGCCTGCTGGTGGGCCGCCTTGGCGGCCGCCACCTTATTGGCTTGGTCTGTCCGCCTGCGCGCAAGGTCGCCTTTGACTCGTCCGAAGGCCAGGATCAACGCCTGTTGCGTCGAGGCGGCCATCAGGATCTCGTCGGGGCCCTGCGCCAGAGGTAATGCTCCAGCAGGCCCGTTCACATAACTCGATGCGGCGAACCGGTCCAACCGCTGCTGTGCAAGGTCGACAGCCGTTTGAATATCGACCAGGGCACGCTCGGTGTCTGTGGCATCGCGCCTTGCACCGGCGAGAGCGTCTCTGGCGGCCGCTACCTGAACCAGAGTCTGGTTGACGTTCTCCTGCTTGACCTGAATGGCAGCTGCAATATCGGACACGCGCTGGTTCGCGACAGCGAGGGCCGGGATCAGGCTATGGGCGTCACCGCTGTCGCCATGGGAGGCGCCGCCCATTTCATGACCGGCGTTCGCCGCGCTGGCAGCGTTGACCGTCAGTGTAGATATCAGCACGGCGATCAATATAAGTGTGCAAAGGCGCCGCATCGAAGCCTCCTGAGGATGTGCTGCGCGAGCGAGCAATCGTGGAACTTCGAGTGTGAAGCGTCCTTGATGCTTACGGCCGGAGGGACATACGTAGTAGTGCAGTACGTAGGAGTAACGTACATCACACCTGTCCCCTCAGAAACGCCCGTCACAGTACCGACTCGGTAACAGTTGACGACGGGTGCTCTCCGCACCGTGACGGGCGCCCGCGGATGGGTCGCTGTGCAGTGAGGTCGAACGTTGACGTTGGTGCAACGTTGCCCGGCACCCCAGAGTCCAAGCCGTCAGCTGCAGCGGACGCGACAACCTTTCACCGCTGCGGATACCGGCAAGTGGCCTGAGGACCGCTACATTGGGAACGGCAATAGCGTCTCTGCGCGTATAGCCAGTCGACGTTCGAGAGCGGGAGTCCGGCGATATGGAACACCGAGGGTTCGGTGACCTGGAAGCGGTCGTGATGGAGCACGTTTGGGATCACGCGGGCCCCGTAACGGTGCGCGATGTCTTCGATGAATTGTCGCGTCGCCGTCAGATTGCCTACACGACGGTGATGTCAACGATGGACAACCTGTACCGCAAGCGATGGCTCACTCGGGAGCGCAGCGGCAAAGCCTACGTGTATCGCCCCCCTATGGGCCGTGAGGAACGCTCGGCCCGCCTGATGAAGGCGGCGTTCGACTCCGGCGGCAATACCAGCGCGGTGCTGTCCTTCTTCGTCGATCAGATGAGCGAGGAGCAGTCCGCGCAACTGAGGGCGGCGCTACGCAAGGGCCGTCAATGATGACCACGGCGATGTGGCTTGCGCTCTACGGCGGTGCGCTGGCCTGGCTGGCACCTTCCGTGTTGCGCAGAATGACCAGCGGCGGCGTGAGTCCTCACATGGGGGTCGCCGCTTGGCTGGTCGCGATCGGCGCCACCCTCATAGCCTGGATGGCCACCCTCGCTTTAATCATCGTCGCCGTTGCGGAGGGTGTGCATGATGCCGAGGCGTTGACCTTGTGTCTTGAACTATTCGGCTTCTCCGACCACACGCCGCTGCCGGGCCGCATCGGGTCGATGGCAGTGATCACCGGGGGTCTGCTGACTTTGTGCATCGTAGCGATACGGGTCTGCCGCTCGATCGCAACGTTGCGCGCACGCAGCCACGAACACGCACACGCTGCGCGGATCATCGGACGCCCCACGGGGAGCTCCGATGTGGTGGTCGTTGACGCTGTCCGGCCAGCCGCCTACTGCGTAATCGGCCGACCCAATGCCATCGTCGTTACCTCCGCGGCCATCGATTCCCTGAACCGCGCGCAGCTCGAAGCGGTTCTCGCTCACGAGGACGCCCACATCTCGGGCCGACACCATCACATACTCATGGTGCTGCGCGCGTTGGCCTTCACCCTCCCTCGGATCCCACTGTTCGCCACTGCGAACGCCGCGGTGGCAGAGCTTCTCGAGATGTGCGCCGATGACGCTGCCGCACGAAGCGTCGGGATCCGCCCGTTGCTCGGCGGTCTGCTCACACTGGCCGGCCACCGAGCGCCGTTGCCCGAGGGGCTGGCAGCCGCAGGAACAGCAGTTCTCAACCGCGCGGTGCGACTGGCGATGCCCACAGCAAGGCACATCCAATGGCGCCACCGCGTCGCCCTAGGCGCAGCCATGACCCTTATGCTCGCCGCCCCAGCACTGATCCAAGTGCTCTGTCACCATTGAGCCAAAGTCGTCGCCGAAGTGGTCCGGTTCGCATCATGAACACCGGTGGTCCGCGATCTCCGGCGTCCGAGTGCGACCAGCTCAAAGTCCAACAGCAGTAGGTCCTCAGCAAATCTTTGGGCAGTCGTCGGCATCGGGATATCGGCATCGCAATTATCTACGGAGTAAAACCGTAGATAACCTGCAAAGACGAGTCGTACCGTCCCTGGGGACCTACATGGCTATGAGACGAAAACGCCTTGTTGGCAACATCATCAAAGCTAACGACGCGACCAGGATCGCCTACGTGCGGAGGGTGTTCGCCGCCATGTCGCGGGCAGGTCACAGCATCGTGTCAACTACAGCGCGACGACTCATGTCGACGATGTGCTGCTACAGTCGGCAACATCGTGAGAGACATCGACGCGGATTCACATCGGCGAGGGCGCGCGGTCGTCGCCGCGCTCATCGCGTTCTGGATTGTGATCGTCGGCGCCGAGTGGGCTCTGCCCGGAACCGAGCCGGCGTCTCCGCACGGCCCGCACGCGTTGTTTGCCAGCGCCGTTGGTGCGCCAGCGTCGGTGACCGTCGATCACCCGCACGTCTCCGAAGGGGGACCCATTTCGCCGGAGATCGCCGTCGAAGCGGTGCTGCCGCGGGGGACCGTCTCCCTGGCCACCTTCGGCGTGATCCTCGTCTTCGCGATGCTGGTGATGTGGCGGCGGTCGGCACCGACCGCAGTACGCGGTCCACCGCGCTGCTCACCTCAGACGATATTCGGTCGACGCCTACTCGAACAGCTCTGTATCGCGCGCCGCTGATCGGTCAGCGCCAGGCCCGTTCCTTCGTGAATGAGGCCGGTGTCTGCTGTCCGTAATCAGCAGCCGCGCGATAGGCGCGGCGTCAACAGAAATGACTTGCAGCGATGAAGAACGTGCTGTCGATCCACCATGCCCATGATGCCCACCTTGCCCGACGGCGCCGACTGGGCCGCTACGGCCGGCCGGCCACCATGGTCGGTCAGACGCCGGTGCTGCGCATCGGGGCGCCTTTCACCGACGGTGAGCGGGGGTTCTGGGCGAAGCTCGAAGGGTTCAATCCCGGAGGAATGAAGGACCGCCCGGCTCTGCACATGGTAGAACGCGCCCGCGCCAGCGGCGCTCTGGTACCGGGGGCGCCTATTGTCGAATCGACTAGTGGCACATTAGGTTTAGGGCTCGCTCTCGCGGGAACCGTATATGGTCATCCCGTCACCCTGGTCACCGATCCGGGCATGGAACCGATGATTCAACACATGCTGGCCGCGTTCGGTGCGCGTATCGACCTGGTCGAGGAGCCGAATCACCAGGGCGGCTGGCAGCAAGCCCGCCGTGACCGCGTTCAACAGATCTTGTCTACCGATCCGCACGCCTGGCATCCCGATCAGTACAACAACCCTGACAACGTCGAGGCCTATCGCGGGCTCGCGATGGAGTTGAGGGAACAGCTCGGCTCGATCGATATCCTGGTGTGCTCAGTGGGAACGGGGGGGCATTCCGCCGGCGTGGCACGAGTGCTGCGGGAGTTCAATCCGGACGTGCGCCTGATCGGTGTCGACACGATCGGGTCGACGATCTTCAGCCAACCCGCGAGCACCCGTCTCATGCGCGGGCTTGGGTCGAGTATCTACCCGGGCAACGTCGACTACGGCGCCTTCAACGAGGTGCACTGGGTCGCTCCAGCAGAAGCGGTGTGGGCTTGCCGTACCCTTGCCGCCACCCATTACGCCAGTGGAGGCTGGAGCGTGGGCGCAGTGGCACTCGTGGCAGCTTGGGCCGCACGAACCAGCTCCGCGGAGACCACGGTGGCGGCCGTCTTCCCCGACGGGCCTCAACGCTATTTCGACACCGTCTACAACGACGACTACTGCCGTCAGCATGGTCTGCTCGGTGTCGAGCCACCGTCGCACCCGGACACCGTCGAAGATCCGCTCGCTCAGGCGGTCACGCGCTGGGCACGGTCCACCAAGGTAGTCGACCCCAGGCGGTTGATCTCGCGATGAACCTGGCGTCTGAATTTCGCAGCTTCGGTTGGCCGAGCCGGTTGCTGATGGTCAACCAATTCGGCATCAACCTCGGCTTCTACATGTTGATGCCGTACTTGGCCGGCTACCTGGCCGGTCCGCTGGGGCTCGCCGCCTGGGCCGTCGGCTTGGTTCTGGGGGTCCGCAACTTCTCCCAGCAGGGCATGTTCATCATCGGCGGCACGTTGGCCGACCGCTTGGGCTACAAGCCGCTCATCATCGCCGGCTGCCTTCTGCGCACCGCAGGCTTCGGCCTGTTGATCGTCGCCGATTCACTGCCGGCTGTACTGATCGCCTCGGCAGCAACAGGATTCGCCGGGGCATTGTTCAATCCGGCCGTGCGGGCGTACCTGGCCGCCGAAGCCGGCACGCGCCGCGTCGAAGCATTCGCCTTGTTCAACGTGTTCTATCAGGCTGGGATTCTGGCAGGGCCTCTGGTGGGTTTGGCGTTGATGTTCATCGATTTCCGCATCACCGCGGCGGCTGCCGCGGTGGTCTTTGCCGGCCTGACGATCGCGCAGCTCTTCGCCCTGCCGCAACGCACCGCACCGCCGGCGCGCGAGAAAACCTCAGTTCTGGACGACTGGCGAGTGGTGGCGGCCAATCGACCGTTTCTGCTCTTCGCCGCGGCAATGATCGGGTCGTACGTGCTGTCTTTCCAGGTCTACCTTGCCATGCCCCTGCAGGCCAGAAGCCTATTTCCCGGCAATGATTCTGTCGTCACCGCGTTGATCTTCGTGATCTCCGGGCTGGTCGCGGTCATCGGACAGATGCGCATCACCCGGTGGTTCACGCAGCGCTGGGGCTCGAGTCGCTCGCTGGTGATCGGGATGGTCACCGTGTCGGTCGCATTTGTGCCGATGATTGTGCTGCCCGACGACAACCGAGCCGGGCGGATAGCCGCAGCCGCGGCGCTGCTGGTTGCCACCGCCGTCTTGGCGGTGGGCTCGGCCGCGGTCTTTCCGTTCGAAATGGACACCGTTGTGTCGTTGGCCAACGACCGACTAGTCGGCACCCATTACGGTTTTTACAACACCATTGTCGGTGTCGGCATTCTCGTCGGCAATCTGGTCACCGGGACGCTGGTGCAGGCATCGGTGAGGGTGGGGGCACCCGAACTGCTGTGGATCATGCTGAGCCTCATCGGGTTTGCCTCAGCGCTCGCATTGTACCGATTGGACCGCAAGGGGCGTCTTCAGCCCGCGGAGGCGACGGTGAATGGCGCGAACACCGCTTGAGCAGTAGCGGCGGCAGGCGTTGTTTGACAGTTTCGCGACAGGATGCGTCGATATCTACGTAGTAGATACGTAGATGTCGTACAATGGGTGAAACCGGCAGTCCTGACTGGAAACAACTTCGTACGTCGCCGGTGCCACCGACCAAGGAGCCCACACGACCGACGAAATCGGGCGCCGGAACAGCGGGCTATCAGTGGATGCCGGCACCGGCCGCATCCGCTTGCTGCTGTGCGAGCCGCGACACATCTACGCCGCGACGCTGGCTCGACGACTGCGTGCCCTCGATTTCGTTGTTGCTGTCGCGTATTCCGATTCTGCCGCGGTCGAGGAGCTGCGCTGCGGCGACCCCGACGTCGTGATGGTGTCCGTTGGTGCAGATGGAGCGCGGCTCGCCACGCTGGACCGTCTTCGACAGGTGGCTCACGTCGGTGTCGTCGCACTTACCGATGCAGAAATCACCCCTTTGCTGCCACGAGAGACAGTTCCGGCTGTCAGCGATGTGGCGCTCATCATCACTCGCATTCGTCGGGCACTCAGGCACGCCGACGTCGGTGCGGAGTCGGTGCAGAACAACGGTGCAGTGACGCTGCGCACGATCGGCGACCTCGTTGTCGACGTGAAGGCGCACCGTGTGCACCTCAGCGGGAGCACCTTGGCGCTCACTCGTACTGAATTCTGCATTCTCGCCGCGCTGTCCACATGTCCGAACGAACCGCTGACGTGGCGGCAGTTGGAAGAGATCGTCTGGGGCACCGCTGGTGGCCGTAGCCGAGCCGCATTGGGAGTCCATGTCGGCAAGCTGCGTCGCAAGCTTGGCGAGGACCCGTCATCCCCTCGATATCTGCATACAGTGCGGGGCGTGGGCTACTTTCTCGGCTGCTGAGTGGACGCACGGTGCGCCGGCCGTCCGGCGGGGCCACAGAACACGGGCCGGGGGGAATGCGGCAGAGGCTGCGTCACGTCTCGATGATGCGTACGACGTACGGTGTCATCCCCGACATCCGCACCGGTGACACCTTGATCGGAACACCAGTCTGCTGTGCTTCCAGCATCTGGCCACCACCAAGGTAGATGGCTTCGTGCTGACTGCCCCCAGGTCCCCAGAAGAGTAGATCCCCTCGCTTGGCCTGCGAGGGTGGCACTTTGCGTCCGGCATCATATTGATCCCCGGAATAGCGCGGAAGCAATATTCCTACGCCGGCGAACGCGTACCTCGTCAGGCCGGAACAATCGAACCCAACGGTTCCCGCCCCGGAGTCCACACCGCGGCTAGGCCCATTGAGGCTTCCCCCGCCCCATGAATACGGAACTCCGATCTGTGTCCCGGCTCGCCGAATGACGTACTCGACGGCCTGCGCGCCGTACACTCGGCCGCCGCGGACACTCGACTCCGGACTCGCTGCAGGACTGAGAATGCCTAGGCTGCTCAGGAACTTACGGCCCATGTCCATGGTCGTCTGTGTCGCAAGCGCGCTCGCCTGCAGGGAGGCATTCGCAATGGCGATTGGGTCGCCCGGCGCGCCTGCACTTGCCATCCGCGGCAGCAGCGGATCCCATACTCCAGCAGTGGGTTCAGCCGAAACGACGGGGGAGAATGCGATAGACAATGCGGTGAGCAATCCAAGACCGCAGCCGACCCGGCGCACTACTGCACGGAATTTGTTGATCACGAATGGCGACGTGTGCCGGTCAACGCGACGACGGGCCGTATGTGCGCGTTGCGCAGTAAGTTTCACGCCGACTCGATTCTTCGTGCGCCGCCAAATGCCGGTTTCGCGCGTCATGTCCAACCATGGCCGGCGACTCATCCGAGCTGTGCAGCAATGACTTACGTAGCAATTACGTAGAAAAGCGTAACTCACATCTGCCCCGTAGGTAACATCTGTAACAGAACTACACGCGTGGAATTTCCATCGATACTGGTGGCAACATATTGCGGCTGCCGTATTTTCTGCCGAGGCGAGGCAGCCAAGAGCTGCGCTCAAACAGCATTCGCGGCCGCGGAGTCGATTGTTCGGCGCCCGCGCCTGAGGAACCTCGCACGTGGAGAGTCACCCATGGGGGATTCGATTCCGAATAGCCTGAGAAGACGACAGTGTCGGGCGTCCGCCCGGGTCTCCAGGCGGCCCGGGGGGGAATGCGATGCGAACGATGTACGCCGCGGTGAGCGATGTGTACAAGCAAGCCTTGCGCGGAGACGTCCCGTGACGAGTCCGCGGGGCTGAACACGTTCGCACGAGCGCATCATGAGTCGGCGGGCGGCCCCTAGTCGGGCAGGCTCAGAGGTTGGCGTTGCCGGCCTTCCATTGCGACCACGGGATATTCCAGTCGCCGAGCCCGTCGGTTCCCGCCAGAGTGGGCCCCGTTGTGTTGACGACTTCGACGATGTCGCCGCGCTTGGTGTTGTCGTAGAACCAACGCGCATTGGCTGGGTTGACGTTGATGCATCCGTGGCTGACATTGGCGACGCCTTGACTACCGACAGACCACGGCGCGGAATGCACATAGATGCCGCTGTAGGACATCTGGGTGGCCCATTCAACTTCGGTGCGATATCCGTCGGGGGAGTTGACCGGCACTCCATATGTGGAGGAATCCATCACCAGGAATGAGTAACGGTCGCCGATGATGTAGGCACCGTTGTCGGTCGGCGTCTTCGATTTGCCCATTGAGATGGGCATGGTCTTCACCACTTGACCGTTGCGCCGGACAGTCATCGTCTTGGTGGCATCGTCGGCCGTGGCGATGATTTCGTCGCCGATCGTGAAACGCCTGGTGACATCGTCCTGGCCGAAGAGGCCGTCGCCGAAGTCGACGCCGTACGCCTTCACCGAGACCTCGACGCTGGTGCCCGGGTTCCAGTAGTCGCTGGGACGCCAACGAACTTCTCGGTTGTTGAGCCAGTAGAAGGCACCTTCAACGGGTGGGTTGGTTTTCACGGTGACCGCTTGCTGTGCCGCTAGTCGATTCGTGATGTTCTCATCGAACCGAATCGCGATGGGCTGGCCGACGCCAACGGTTTCTCCGTCGTTGGGTAACACGTAGGGCATCGTCAGGTTGTCCGGCGAGTGGGTTTCAAAGGTCGCCGTCGTCCTGGTCGCCCCGCCGAGGCCCAGCGCCTCGGCCTCCAATGTGTACTGCTTGTTGTAGCCCAGCGGCTCAGCGGATGACCAGGAAACTCCGTCGGGGCTCAGCTGCCCGTTCACCAGCTCACCGGCTTCGTTGGTCAATGAGACCTGGCCGAGGACTCCGCTTCCGGCGGTCACGCTCACCGGGGAGTCGACGGCGACGCCGATCGCACCGTCGGTCACCGACGTCTCCAGGCTCGGCACAAGCAGGTCGGCGAACGGGGTGCCCTTCTCCGAGATGGCTTCGGGCTGGGGCGCAGCTGCAGGTGACGACGAGCAGGCGGCCGAGACCAGGAGCACAGCGACAGCGATGACAGTCGTCCGCAGCCGACGCGTCGTGAATCGCCACGGCGGGGGGCAGGCTGGCATCGGGGTGGCTCTCCTACTTTCTGGGGTCGGGGGGCGTCGTCGTACTGTGCGGCCAAGCGTCGTCGGGGCGTTCGAGCGCGACGTACTTGATGGGTCACCTCGAAGTGTGGTGCTCGACCCGGTTGGCTTTCTTAATCCTTCGATGAAGATTTGGTAAAGGGCGGGGCGCCGAAGTCGGATCGAAGCGCGCGGCGACATTGCGTGCGGGACATGAGTCCAGCAGCGACGTATCTCCGCGATCCTCCCTACGTATCAGCAGCGGGCGAAATCGCCCCGTGTGGCACCTGCAGCCTCACACTTGCGCATATACCCCATGGGGGTAAGCTGTTGTCATATACCCTGTGGGGGTATAGTTTGAGAAGGACGGAGATGATCTCGTGAGCACAAGCAAGTACGCCGTCACCGGCATGACCTGCGGGCACTGCGAGCAGTCGGTGCGGGAAGAAGTCGGCGAGGTCGCCGGGGTTCAAGACGTCCAGGTCAGTGCCGCGACGGGCACGCTGGTCGTGACCGCCAGCGGTCCGGTCGACGACGCGCAAATCCTGCATGCCGTCGAAGATGCCGGCTATTCGGCGGTGCGTGTCGCATGAACGCCACGGGGCGGTTGGCCGCTTTCGGTGCCGGACTTGCTGTGGCGTTCACGGCTGCGTACGTCACCGCAGCGGCGGTCGTACCCGACGCCGCGGTGACGGCTACTCAGCACGTTGGCGCTGATCCGGCGACTGATCACAACGTGCCGACCGAGCAGGCGTTGCCGGTGTCACCTCTGCCCGTTGATCCGCCTGGGTTGTCGCTCGCTCAAGGCGGATACGCGCTTAGCGCGGTACGGGCACCCGGAGCCTCCAGCGGTCCTGGCAGCTTGAGCTTCACCATCGCTGATCCCAGCGGCACGCCGCTCCTGGACTACGCCACCGTGCACGACAAGAAGCTGCATCTCATCGTCGTCCGTCCTGATGGTCAGCATTTCGCGCACGTCCACCCAGTCCTGGATCAGACAACCGGCATATGGTCGACGCCCTGGATGTGGAAGGCCGCCGGCACCTACCGGGTGTTTGCGGATTTTCAGCCCGCCCAGGCCAACAGCACCAAACTCACGCTCACCCGCACGGTCGACGTGGCCGGCGAGTTGGCCCCGTCGCCCCCACTGACCACACGCATCTCGGATGAGATCGCCGGGTACACAGTGGAACTCGACGGTGCGCTCACCGCGGGCGTGTCGAAGCAGCTTACAGCGAAGATCACCCGTGACGGCGAGCCGGTGACGGCACTGATGCCCTACCTGGGGGCATACGGGCACCTCGTCGCGCTGCGTGAAGGTGACCTGGCGTATCTGCACGTGCACCCCGAGGGCGCTGAGCCTGTGGGGGACCGCACCGGTGGCCCAGCGGTGTCTTTCGCGGCGACCGCACCCACCGCCGGTCGCTACCTGCTCTACCTCGACTTCAAGGTCGACGACACCGTGCACACCGCCACGTTCGTCGTCGACGCCGCACGCGGCGACACCAATCAGCCCGCACGAGAACCGTCGCGCGACGCGGGCCATGCCGGCGGGCACTGATGACCTCCGTCCGACCCAGAAAACTGAAAGGCACTGGCACACATGACGACATCAACACCCGTGTCCGGCCCGAGCGTTGAGCTACGCATCGGAGGAATGACCTGCGCCTCCTGCGCCAACCGCATCGAACGCAAGCTCAACAAGATCGATGGCGTCGCGGCAACAGTCAACTACGCGACGGAGAAGGCCACCGTCACGGTGCCTGACGGATACGATCCCGCGCAGCTGATCGCCGAGGTGGAAAACGCCGGATATAGCGCCGCGCTACCCACACCGGAGAAGCCCGCCCCGCCTGGGGACACAGGCGAGACCGAAGACCCCGACATGGTGTCCCTGCGCCACCGGCTGACCGGTTCGGTGCTGCTGTCGGTGCCGGTCATCGCGATGGCGATGATCCCCGCGCTGCAGTTCACCTACTGGCAGTGGGCGTCGCTGGTGCTGGCTGCGCCGGTGGTCGTCTGGGCGGCGTGGCCGTTTCACCGCGCCGCCTGGGCCAACCTGCGCCACGCCACGGCGACGATGGACACGCTCATCTCCCTGGGCACCTTATCGGCCTTCCTGTGGTCGCTGTACGCGCTGTTCCTCGGGACCGCCGGCACCCAGGGAATGAAGCATTCGTTCGAACTGACACTCGCACCGTCCCACGGCGCCGCGAACATCTACCTCGAAGTCGCCGCTGGCGTGACGACATTCATCCTTGCGGGGCGCTACTTCGAGAAGCGGTCCAAGCGGCAGGCCGGTGCGGCGCTGCGCGCCCTACTGGAGATGGGCGCCAAGGAGGTGTCCGTGCTGCGCGACGGCGCGGAGTCGAAAATCGCCGTCGAGGACCTGATGGTGGGCGACGAGTTCGTCGTGCGCCCGGGAGAGAAGATTGCCACCGACGGGGTGGTGGTATCGGGGACATCGGCGGTCGATGCCTCGATGCTGACCGGCGAATCGGTCCCCGTGGAGGTCGGTTCAGGTGACACCGTGGTCGGTGCGACCGTCAACGCTGGCGGCCGCTTGGTGGTGCGCGCCACCCGCGTTGGTTCCGACACCCAGCTGGCGCAGATGGCCCAACTGGTGGAGAACGCCCAAACGGGCAAGGCCAAGGTCCAGCGGCTGGCCGATCGCATCTCCGGCGTCTTCGTGCCGATCGTCCTCGCTATCGCGGTGATCACACTCGGCGCATGGCTGGGCGCGGGCTTCCCGGTCGCGGCAGCCTTCACGGCTGGGGTGGCGGTCCTGGTCATCGCCTGCCCCTGCGCGCTCGGCTTGGCCACGCCGACCGCACTTCTGGTGGGCACCGGTCGCGGCGCGCAAATGGGCGTGTTGATCAAGGGCCCTGAGGTGCTGGAGTCCACCCGCAAGGTCGACACCGTGGTGCTGGACAAGACCGGCACCGTCACCACTGGGAAGATGACCCTGGTCGACGTCATCACCGCCCCGGGAACCGAACGTGTGGACCTGCTCCGGCTGGCCGGCGCATTGGAAAACGCCTCGGAGCACCCTATCGCCCAAGCCATCGCCATCGCCGCCACCGAAGAACTCGGGACGCTGCCCACCCCTGAGGATTTCGCTAATGCCGAAGGCAAGGGCGTGCAGGGCGTCGTCGATGGCCACGCCGTCGTCGTGGGACGTGAATCACTGCTCGCCGACTGGTCTCAACGCCTCAGCCCAGAGTTGGTGCGGGCGAAAGAAGCGGCCGAAGCGCAAGGCAAGACGGTGGTCGCCGTCGGCTGGGACGGGCAGGCTCGCGGCGTATTCGTTGTCGCGGATACGGTGAAACCGACCAGTGCTGAAGCGATCTCACAGATGCGCGGGATTGGCCTGACGCCTGTGCTGCTCACCGGCGACAACGAAGCCGTCGCCCGCCAGATCGCCGCCGAGGTCGGCATCGACACCGTGATCGCCGAGGTCATGCCGAAAGACAAAGTCGACGTCATTGTCCGGCTGCAATTCGAGGGCAAGACCGTGGCGATGGTCGGTGACGGCGTCAACGATGCGCCCGCTCTGGCTCAAGCGGACCTCGGCCTGGCGATGGGTACCGGAACCGACGTCGCGATCGAGGCCTCCGACATTACTCTGGTGCGCGGCGACCTGCGCAGCGCCGTCGACGCGATTCGGCTATCCCGCAGAACGTTGTCGACGATCAAGACGAATCTGTTCTGGGCGTTCGCGTACAACGTCATCGCCATACCGGTCGCAGCCCTGGGCATGCTCAACCCCATGCTCGCCGGCGCGGCAATGGCGTTCTCCAGCGTCTTCGTCGTGGGCAACAGCCTTCGACTGCGCGGCTTCAAATCCACATCCACATCCTCTGCCCCTACCCACTAAACCCTTATTGCACCAAGGAGTACCCATGTCCGACAACAAGAGCCTGACGTCGCGCTGCTGCTGCAGCGGCTCGACACAAGACCTCGGCACGATGGTCACCAATCCTGCGGCCACAAACCTCCTCGACCCCGCAACGGACGAGACGACATGCCCGGTGATGCCCGGCACGTCAGTGAACAAGACGACCGCCGAAGCCGCGGGCCTGTTCCGCGACTACCGCGGCCGACGGTATTGGCTCTGCTGCAAAGGATGTGGACCGCGGTTCGACCGAGACCCCGACAAGTACGCCAGCGCGGCGTGACTGAATCCCGGACCCCGCGCCGCATCGCTCGTAGCGGCGCCCCCGCTCACAGCACGAAGGATCTGCCATGACTCACGTCGACGAGAACGTCACCGACTGCCCGGCATCGGGTTCGGTCCACCACGGCTACATCACCGAAAAGGACAGATACGTCAAACGCTTGAAACGCATTGAGGGCCAGGCCCGCGGCATCAGCCGGATGATTGAGGAGGAACGCTATTGCATCGACATCCTCACCCAAGCTGACGCGCTGACCAAAGCCCTGCAAAGCGTCGCGCTGGCGCTGCTCGACGACCATCTTCGGCACTGCGTTCGAGACGCTGCTGCCGCCGGGGGACCGGCCGCCGACGCCAAACTCACCGAAGCATCCGAAGCCATCGCCCGACTCGTGCGGTCATGACCCACACCGGCGGTGCACCGACGCCGCCGCGGTGCTACAGAGCCGCGCGAACCGACACGTGAGACTCCTCAAGGAGAGCACAACATGACTAACCACGATGAGCACGCCATAGCGACATCGCACGCCGACGTTTACGCAGACAATGACGGCCACGGCGTGCACGCCATTCAGGACACGAACGTCCACCACGACAACCATGCTGACCACGGGGGTCATGCCGGCCACGGCGCCGATCATGTTGCTGTGTTCCGGAAGCTGTTCTGGATCAACCTGATCATCGCCATACCGGTCATCGCGTTCTCGACCATGTTCGCCATGCTGCTCGGCTACGCAGTGCCCGACGTCCCCGGCGGCCGCTGGATCGCGCCACTACTGGGCACGGTCATGTACATCGTCGGCGGTCGCCCCTTCCTCACCGGCGCCGTCAGCGAAGTCCGCTCCCGCAAACCGGGAATGATGCTGCTCATCGGTCTGGCCATCACCGTCGCATTCTTCGCCTCCTGGGGTGCGAGCCTGGGCCTGCTCCACCACGAACTGGAATTCTGGTGGGAACTGGCGCTGCTGATCGTCATCATGCTGCTCGGCCACTGGGTCGAAATGCGCTCCCTGGCTCAGACCACCTCCGCGCTGGACTCACTGGCCGCGCTACTTCCCGATGAGGCCGAGAAGGTCGACGGCGACCGCGTCATCACCGTCGCGCCCGCCGATCTGCAGGTGGGAGATCTGGTGGTCGTGCGACCCGGTGGCAGCGTCCCCGCCGACGGCAGAATCGTCGACGGACGTGCGGACATGGACGAGTCGATGGTGACCGGTGAATCGCGGGCGGTGGCCCGCGGCGTCGGAGATGCGGTGACGGCTGGGACTGTCGCCACCGATTCCGGGCTGCGGGTTGAAATCACTGCCACCGGCGACGATACCGCCTTGGCGGGAATCCAGCGCCTGGTCACCGAGGCGCAGAACTCGTCCTCGCGAGCCCAGCGCCTCGCCGATAAGGCGGCGGGCTGGCTGTTCTGGTTTGCCCTAGCGACCGCCGCCATCACTGCCGCGGTGTGGTCGATTGTCGGAGATCCCGACGCCTCCGTCGTCCGGGCGATCACCGTGCTCGTCATCGCGTGTCCGCATGCGTTGGGCTTGGCGATACCGCTGGTGGTGTCGATCGCCACGGAGCGCGCCGCGCGGGGAGGTGTGCTGATCAAGGATCGCCTGGCACTGGAAGGTATGCGCACCGTCGACGCCGTCCTCTTCGACAAAACCGGCACTCTGACTAAGGGTGAGCCGACCGTGACTGCGATCGAGGCCCGCGGTGACCTCGACGACGACACCGTGCTGGCCCTGGCGGCCGCCGCCGAGGCTGACAGTGAACACCCTTTGGCGCGGGCCATCGTGAGAGCCGCCAAGGAGCGCGCACTCACTGTGCCGCGCGCCAGCGGCTTCTCCTCCTCTCCGGCGGTTGGGGTGACTGCCACGGTTGGAGAGCGCGAGATCCGGGTGGGCGGCCCCCGCCTGCTCGACGAGATTGGCGGACAGGAAGTCAGCACCGCCAACGCGTGGCGGGAGGAGGGTGCAATCATCTTGCACGTCGTCCGCGACGGCACTGTGCTCGGCGGGCTGCGCCTGGCCGACGAGATCCGCCCCGAATCCCGCGAAGCGGTCGATGCCTTGCACAAGCTCGGCGTCGAGGTCGTCATGATCACCGGTGACGCTGAGGCGGTCGCCCTAGCGGTGGGCCAGGAACTCGGCATCGATCGCGTGTTCGCCGGCGTACGCCCGGAGGACAAGGCGTCGAAGGTCTCTGCTCTGCAGCGTGAGGGCAAGAAGGTGGCGATGGTCGGCGATGGTGTCAACGATGCTCCCGCGTTGGCGCAGGCCGACGTGGGCATCGCGATCGGCGCCGGCACCGACGTCGCCATCGCCTCCGCCGGTGTTATCTTGGCCAGTTCGGACCCTCGCTCGGTGCTGTCGGTGATCGAGCTGTCCCGCGCTAGCTACCGCAAGATGAAGCAGAACCTTTGGTGGGGAGCGGGTTACAACCTCATCGCGGTGCCTCTGGCTGCCGGTGTGCTCGCACCGATTGGATTTGTGCTCCCGATGTCAGTCGGCGCAATCCTGATGTCTCTGTCGACGATCGTCGTGGCGCTCAACGCACAACTGTTGCGCAGCCTCGACCTGAGTCCCGAGTCAAGCACCCGCGCGGTCCTCGATCGCTGATTCCGCGTAGCCCGCCGCAGAGTGTGCTTCAACCCCGCACGGGCACCTCAGCGTCATCCGCCGTGATCGTGATCGCCGTGCCTTTCCTGCGAGGGAACCGTAGATGGCGGCGGAGCCGCCGGCGGTGCAGGCGCCGTCAGCTCCTCGGCAGGCTCAATCACCGCCGGCGGAATGACCGACTCTGGATGGCCAACGTCGGGGCTGTTCACCGGCCCGATTTCCGTGCCGGGATGGCTTTCCTCCGCCGGTTCGGCGCCAGTGCCGTGGTGGTCACCGGGGGCATCCTCGTTCGCCGTCCCATGGTGATCGGCGTCTGCGCTCGCTGGGGCGTGATGGCCGTGCCGTATCCCCGAAGCGACTCCAATGGTGGACGCCAGCGCCACGACACCGGTTGCGCCCAAGAGGATAACGGCGCTGACGAAGGTTGATACGTGCTCGCCTTGCGGACCTCGGTATAACACCCACCCAGCACCCATCACGACGTAGATCTGTAACAGGAGTGCGCAGAGGTCGGCGGCTTGCACTAACTCCGGCTGCCCTGCGTTCGGGCCGAACGGGGATCCAGCAGTCCTCGATAAGGCCCATAGCGCAATGGCTCCCACGTTGAGCAGGATGCCGGCGGCGAGCACTGGAGCTGTAGTTCGGGTTAGCACCACCCGTGCCCAAATAAGCTGAGACGACGCGATCGCGGCGAAGAACAGCCCCGCGAGCATCCACTCTCGCCAATGATTCGGCACGACGGCGAAGTGGATCACCGAAGCGCCGATAGAGGCCAATGCGGCAAGGCGAGCCGCCAGCCTGCTGTCCGTCTTCGTTGCTGTTGTGGGCGCCACTCGTCCGATGATGACAGCACCGTCTGGGCCGGCAACTATGCGACATCAGATCTCAACTTGACCGAGATTCTTCCGTCATCCTTTCCGTCAGCGCGCCACTCCCCGCCAGAGCGGTTCTTCTAGCGTTCAGAGGTCCTGGCTAAGCAGCGAGGGGCGGCGGCGACCATCAGCGGCCGCCACCTACTGTAGATCTACGTCGATCACGGCTAGGGCTTCGCGCGCATGCAGTTGCCGCCTTCTCGACTCGTACAGAGCGCGGCGCGAGTGCCAGGCGTGGCCACCGCCAGGATGCTCGCCGAGGACGCCGACCTGCACCACTTGGCCGTACCCGCCGCTCACGATCAAATCCAGACCGGCGATGCACCCGGGTCAGGACCGCACCGATCCGACCCCAGGAGGCGACGGTCTGGGACATGAGCATCGCCGCCGCGGACATCAGCACACTTCCCGTCACAGCCAGTTAGGCACCTATGCCAAGTCGTGGTGCGGCACCGGCGCGCCCGCGACAACACGGCAGGGCCCAGCACCGTCAGCACATCGCGTTCGCGAGCAGGCACACGGCCAGGCTCATCGGTTGGAAGTCCCTGAGCCGCGGCGCCGGATCACGTCCTCGAGCCCCGCTAGTTCCTCTGGGCTCATTTCGTCGACGAAGTGCATCAGAACAGCGGTGGTGTCCTCCTCGCTGTTGCGGAGGGCTTCGCGCATCAGTCCAGCGATGTGTTTGGCGTGGCTCAGGGTGGTGCGGTAGCGGTAGGCCTTGCCTTCGCGTTGCCGTCGCAGATGCCCTTTGCGGTGAAGGTTTTCCATCGTCGAGAGCACGGTGGTGTAGGCGACTTCGCGGTCGGCGCGCAGCTGATCGACCACCTCCCGGACGGTGCCTTGTCCGTCGGTGGCCCACAGCTGGGCCATCACCACGGTTTCCAGCTCACCGAACACCCGCACCGATACCACCTCTTCCGCTCACTATGCCGTGCATGGCTCTTCGCTGCGGCCGGTCTTCGTCGGTGGGGGTCCTGGATCGCGATTACCGGCGCGACGCGCGCCAACTACTATCTCGGTACCGAAATAGTAGCCAAGGCGTTCTTGAACGGAACCGCCTGAGGGCGCGCTTGAGCTGGGCTCTTGTGCCGCTTGAGTGCTGCGTTACATCTTCCCCGCGCAGCATGGGCACGGTTCCTTCATGTCGGCGCAACACATGCACGTGTCCATCGGCATCGCCATCATCGCCTCGCTGCAGCACCACATCAGCGGCTTCGCGCCGCCAGCGCTATAGATGACGGCCATGGGGTCCCCGCCGGTGGCGTCGAAGTAAATTTTGCCGGTCGCCGTCTGACCCTGAGCCAACGTGGCAGCGGAGATGCCTTGCGGAGTCGCCAATTGCCACAGCACCGGGTAGTTCCCGCCGTCAGATGTCGCGTTGAAGTTGGGGATCACTGGCGTCGAGGTGCCCGAGATCGCCGTCACCGTCGCGGTCGCCTCCCATAGCTGCCCGGCCACCGGGAATCCTGGCGCCACGTCACTGCTCTTCTTCAAATCCGTTACCGACCAGTCCTGCATGCCACCGCCATCAGCGACCTGCTGATGCGACCCGAAGCGGTGCGCACAGTTCTCCGCCCCCGACGCTACCCCGGCAAAACTCACCCCCAGCATCGCCGCCATCGCCACCACAACCGTCATCAGAGAGAACTTGCGCACGTCTGGCTCCTTTTACCGCGCCCCGGTCACCGACCGCCCGGCATCTCCTATGTTCGTACCGAGATAGTAGATGATGCTCGAAGTCGATCGGCATGGCGTGGTGACAAGGGAGCTGCCCTCATCCGAGTCCGAAGGTTTCCGTGTTCGCGACGTCCACCTCCTGCTCCTTCGATCCCGGTCAGCTGAAGATGAGGGTGTCGACGAGCACGTAGGCGGCGACGGCGAACACCAGGTAGGCGAACCAGCGCTGCAGCCGGGTGGTGTTGGTCTTGGTGCCGAAGTATCCGGCAACCAGTGAGGTGGCCATCGCGGCGGCGACGAAGGCGGCGGTGACCTGCCAGTCGACGTTGATTCCCTGGAGGTGAGAGAAGACGCCGGTGACGGAGTTGGCGACGATGATCAGCAGCGAAGTGCCGACGGCCGTAGACATTTCGACACCGAGGACCACCACCAGTGCCGGGATGATGAGGAAGCCACCGCCGACGCCGAACAGTCCGGTGAGCAACCCGCCAGGAGTCCGGCACCGACCGATCGGGGTGCGCAGCGGCGCCAGTTGACCTGGCCCGCGTCGATCTTGCAGGCCGTGCCGGTGGCGCCCTGGTCGGTCAGCATGCGGATACCGGCGACCACCATCACCACCGCGAATCCGATCATCAGTACCGACTGGGGCAGGTGCGCGCTGATGGCGCTACCGGCGACCGTGGCAGGTATACCGCCGGCGGCGAAGATTGCGGCCATGCGCCACCGCACCTGCTTGGCGCGGATCTTGGGCAGCATCCCGACCGCTGAGGCCGCGGCGACGACGATCAGCGAGATGGGTATCGCCTGCTCGACGTCGAAACCCATCCCGTAAACCAGCGCCGGAACGGCGAGAATGGACCCGCCGCCGCCGAGCAGACCCAGCAGTACGCCGGTCAGCGCACCCAGGGCCAGGCCTATCGCGATCGCCATGACAGTTCCGCTACCCGTTCGATCGGCGCCGCATCATCGCGGCGCCGCACCCATCCCACGTCGCCTTGCCACACACCCGGCAGGTAACGGCGTCACACATCCTGTGAAGTCCTTCCTTCGTGTGTCTTGTCACACTGCGGCGTGGACGTCGGCCCACGCGTTGTACCCTCCGAGCAAGTCGGATACCTGCCTAATGCCGTTGGCGCGCAACAACGATGCAGCCACACTGGAGCGCCAGCCACCGGCGCAGTGCACGACGATCGGCTTGCCGGCCGGCACCTCGCCGAGGCGCAGACGCAAATGGGCAAGCGGGATGTGCAGGGAGTCGGGGATGGCGCCGCCCTCGCGCTCACCCGGGTTGCGGATGTCGATCAGCGTCACCGCTCCTTCGGCCAGCAGCTTGTCCAGTTCGGTGACCGTCGTACGCGGTGCGGCCTGCACGAGGTCGGCGAGCGCAGCCGGGAACTGCCCGTCGCGACTCACGTTGAGGTAGCCGATGGCGTCGTCGGAGCCGATACGCGCCAGCCGCAGCGCCGCCTGCTGCTCTTCACCGGGATAGGTGATCAGGGCGATCTGCTCACCAACGTCGGCGACCATGCCGCCAGTCTCGGCGAACCGGCCGTCGAAGCCGACGTTGACCGTCCCGCGCAGGTGCCCAGCGGCGAAGTCCTCCACGCTGCGGGCATCGAGCACCCGCACCCCCGCGTCGAGTGCTGCGCGGATCTGCTGCGGCGCCATCTCGGGCACAGTGCGGTCGGCCTGCAAAAGGGGGTGAATGCGCTTGTTCATCGCCGCGTCGGACGCGAAGTACGCCGGTGCGGCGGGCTGACCCGCGGTCAGCATCGCGACGAAGGCATCCTCGGGCATCGGCTGCACCGACGGATTGCGCACCCGCTGTTCACCGATGGTCGAAGTGAGTTCAGTCGAGAGGTTCTTTCCGCACGACGAGCCGGCCCCGTGCGCGGGCACCACGGTCACGCTGTCCGGCAGCAGCATGAGCTTGTGGTGGATCGTGCGGTACATCGCTCGAGCCAGGTCAGTGGTCGAGCTCTCACCGATGTTGGCCAGATCTGGGCGGCCGACATCACCGATGAACAAAGAGTCACCGGTGAGCACGGCCACCGGCTCGGCCCCGGCACGCTCGCGAACGAGCACACTGATCGATTCCCAGGTGTGGCCCGGCGTCGACAGAATCTCCAGGTCCACCTCGCCCAGCGACACGTGCTCCCCGTCAGCCAGCCGGCGTATTGGGTAGTCGGTCTCGGCGGCCTCACCGAACCCGATCCACGCGCCGGTCGCATCGACCAATTCCAGGTGCCCGGAGACGAAGTCGGCGTGAAAGTGGGTGTTGATCACCCCTTCGATCGTCAGACCGAAGCTGCGCGCGTCTGCCAGATAATCGCTGATGTCGCGGCGCGGATCGACCACGACAGCGCGACCGGTGGTTTCATCGCCGATCAGGTACGACGCATGCGACAGACACTCGATGTAGTACTGCTCCAAGATCATCGACCATTCCTCTCAAACCGAGTCGGGCACCGATTCGCGGCGGCCCGCTGTACATACCTACGATACCCCCCGGGGTATCTAGTCCCAGGCGACCTATACCCCCGGGGGTATGCCGCTGTTGTCGACGACAATACCCCCAGGGGTATAGGATGGCAAGCGGCGGGACATCCACTTATGCCCGGCGGCGTTTGACACCGGCCCTTTTGGGACGGGAATGACGATGCGCACGGGATGGTTGACCAGCCTGCCGAATACCCCCACGGGTAATCTGGTAGCGGCGACGAAAGGAATGACCATGGTCGGAGACCAAGAGGCGATCGATGCAGTCCTGAACAGACTGCGCAGGGCGCAGGGCCAGCTCGCCGGCGTCGTTTCGATGATCGAGCAAGGACGTGAGTGCAAAGACGTCGTCACACAGTTGGCCGCTGTTTCTCGCGCGCTTGACCGCGCCGGCTTCAAGATCGTCGCGACGGGATTGCGAGACTGTGTCACCGGTGAGCAGTCCGGCGCCGACACTCCGATGACCGAAGCGGAACTGGAGAAGCTTTTCCTCGCGCTCGCCTAGCCTCGGCAGAGGACTGATCGGAATTGCGGACCGTCGAGACGGGCACCTCTGGCCTAACAATCCACGTGATCCCCGCTGACCAGCGGCGAATCTGCAGCTGGTCGTGCGCGGAGCGCGTCAGCGCTCGGTCGTCACCCGGTCGAGTAGCGGCCGCAGGTCTTCGGCCAGCAGTGCCATGAGGTAAACCGCGGCGACTCTGTGTTGGCGGTCGAGGACCATCGTGGTGGGGACCACGCTGGTCGGATAGTTGCGTCCCAGGGTGATCAGGCTGCGCAGCGATGGGTCGTAGATGGAAGGGTAGCCAACG
The DNA here is from genome assembly GCF_030519285.1 of Mycolicibacterium arseniciresistens. Taxonomy (NCBI): domain Bacteria; kingdom Bacillati; phylum Actinomycetota; class Actinomycetes; order Mycobacteriales; family Mycobacteriaceae; genus Mycobacterium; species Mycolicibacterium arseniciresistens. The sequence continues at coordinate 15,316 of NZ_JAUMSQ010000026.1, read as the reverse complement.
TTGCGGTCGGTGACGAAGTCACGTGCGGTGTCCCTGTTGTCGCGTACGTCGATACCCAGGAATTGCACCCCTCGGTCGCGATATTCGGCGTAAACCGTTTCCAGTTCGGGAGTTTCGGTGCGGCATGGCGCACACCAGGAGCCCCACACGTTGATGACGACGACCCTGCTGGTGAAGTCCGAGAGCTGAATCTGTTCGTCGGTGAACAAGTCTGGGCCGCGCAGATCGCCTATGGTGCCTCGTGTGGAGGGGGGGTCGTAGAAAATCGCGGTTTTGCCGCCCGGAGAGACGAAGTCGAACGTACCGCCTTGTGCCACAGCGTTCTCGCCGGTGCTGCATCCGGTCAACAGCGCTGTGGTCAACACGACCAGGCCTGCGATGACGGCGCCAGATCGCCTAGGGCTAGTCACAGGTCCTCCTCGAGGGCCAATTTGGTATCCACGGGTTGCGAGCGAGACTGTTCAACTCTCAAAAGGCGAGGCCGCTGACCAAGATGAAGATGCCGAGACCAATCAGAACTATCGGGAAAAGAACGTGTTCCCAGCGCTCGAGGACCTCGGCGATCGGCGCGCGGGTGGCGACCAATCTGGCGGCGAGGACCAGGACCGCGACGAGCACCAGGAAGACGACGCAGTACGCGACCACGGCCGCGGGCCCCACGCTGAGGAAGACCGGGACGTAGACACCGATGTTGTCTCCGCCGTTGGCGAATGTGACTGCAGCGACGGTCAAGACGCCGACATTCTTGCCCGCGACTTTCGCGTCGTCGTCGTCGTCATCATCGTCACGCCAGGCTTCCCATGCCGCCCACAGTCCCAAGGCCAGGGGGATGAGCCCGAAGTACGGGGTGATCTCCGGCGGCAGAAACGCTTCGGCGCCCAACGTGACGAGGACTGCCGCGCCAAGAATGCCCGCGAATCCCAGGTACTGGCCCGCGGTGATCCGGGCCGTTGTGCCGCGTTGTCCTGCGCCGCGGGCGAAGAACAGCGAGAGCACGATGATGTCGTCGATATTTGTGACGATGAACAGGCCGACCGCGGGCAGGATCGACGACAGGATCATGCTGCTCCTCCCGTGTTGCCGGTCTCGCTTGTGCGCAGGCTCGCCATAACGAGTACGGCAGCGCCCGTGACGACGAAGACGTCAGCGAGGTTGAAGGTGGGAAACCACCCTGTGTGCAGGTAATCGGAGACCACACCATCAGCGGCGCGGTCGATGAGGTTGGCTACCGCGCCACCCAGTAGGGCGGCCAGTGCCACCACGAAGGGCAACGCCGCGTTGCGGGTGAATCGGAAGGCGAACACCGCGAGTGCGATCACGATCACGCTTGTGACGCCGAGCAGAACTGCGGGGGGCACAGTGTTGCCGAGACTGAACGCCACCCCGGGGTTGAAAGCTAGTCGAAGTTGGAGTAAACCGAATTCTCTTGTGCTGCCGTCGGTCAGCGTGCGGTTGGCCCACGACTTGAGTATCAGGTCCAATCCGGCGGCGATCACCGCCACGGCGGCCAGGGTGACGCGCGCTCGGAGCACACGTGTTCGGGAGCCGGTGGGGTCGCCGGCTGTCACGACGGCGCGCCCACCGCTGAAGTGCGTAGTTCGTTGGCTGGCTGTCCAACCGCTGCGGAGGCCAGCGGTTTGGTACGTCCGGCGCGCACGCCGTTGGCGATGACGATGATCTCGGCGAGTTCGTGGACCAGTACGACTGCCGCGAGTCCGAGGATGCCGAACAGCGCCAGCGGCATCAGCACAATGATCAAGCCGAGGGAGAGGCCGACGTTCTGCAACATGATCCCTCGGGCTCGGCGGGCATGGCTGAACGTCTGCGGGAGGTGGCGCAGGTCTTCGCCCATCAGCGCTACGTCGGCGGTTTCGATGGCGACGTCAGTGCCCATCGCGCCCATCGCGATGCCGACGTCGGCGGTGGCCAATGCGGGAGCGTCGTTGACGCCATCGCCGACCATCGCGGTCGGGCGTTGGGTGCGTAGCTGTTCGATCAGTCGTGCCTTGTCCTCGGGGCGCAGTTCGGCGTGCACGGCTTCGATCCCGACGTCGCGGGCCAGCGTGGTGGCGGTGGCCTGGTTGTCGCCGGTGAGCATGGCTACGTGGTAGCCGTCGCGCCGCAGTTGAGAGATCACTTCGGCGGCCTCGGGGCGCAGCTCATCGCGCACGGCGATGGCACCGATGACGCGGCCGTCGTCTTCGACGAGGACTGCGGTGGCGCCGGCCCGCTGCATTCGGGTGACGTCGCCAGCCAGTGGGCCGGGGTCGAGCCAGCCGGGGCGGCCTAGCCGGATGGTGTGCCCGTCGCGCCGTCCGGTGAGCCCGGCACCGGTGACGGCTTCGACGTCGGAGGCGGGGGTGACCTCGCCGGCCGCGGCCAGGATCGCGGCGGCGAGCGGGTGCTCGCTGCGCGATTCTAATGCTGCGGCCAGGTCCAGCACGTGTTCGCGCGTCGTGCCGCTGGTGGTCGCGACCTCGATGACCGCGGGCCGGTTGGCAGTGAGCGTGCCGGTCTTGTCGAGGGCAATGCCGCGGATTCGGCCGAGCCCTTCCAAGGCAGCGCCGCCTTTGACCAGTGATCCCAACTTGCTGGCGGCGCCGATGGCGGCGACCACGGTGACTGGCACCGAGATCGCCAGGGCGCACGGTGATGCAGCCACCAGCACCACCAGGGAGCGTTCGATCCAGGTGGCCGGGTCACCCAACAGGCTGCCGATCGCCGCGATCACGGCCGCGGCGATCATGATGCCCGGTACCAGCGGCTTGGCGATGCGATCGGCGAGGCGTTGGGACGCGCCCTTGCGGGACTGCTCGGCCTCGACGATGCGCACGATGCGAGCCAGTGAGTTGTCCTGGGCGGTGGTGGTGACTTCGACCTCCAGTACCCCGGTGCCGTTGATGGAGCCGGCGAACACTTCATCACCGGGTCCGGCTTCCACGGGGACCGACTCGCCGGTGATGGCCGAGACGTCCAATGCGGTGCGGCCCTGCCGGACGATGCCGTCGGTGGCAACACGCTCGCCCGGCTTGACCACCATGCGGTCACCGATCTCTAGGTCGGCAGGAGCAACTGTTTTTTCGCCGCCGCCACGCAGCACGGTCGCTTCGTCAGGCACCAGCGACAACAGGGCGCGCAATCCGCGGCGGGTGCGTGCCAACGAATACTCCTCCAAGCCTTCGCTGATGGAGAACAGGAAGGCCAGCATCGCGGCCTCACCGACCTCGCCAAGGATCACCGCGCCCACTGCGGCGATGGTCATCAAAGTGCCGACGCCGATCTTGCCCTTGGCCAGCCGTCTGAGGGTTGACGGCACGAAGGTGTAGGCGCCGGTCAGCAGCGCGACCACTTCGAGGGCGCGCACGACCGGCTCGGGGACGTCAACGAGTCCAGCGATCAGGGCGACCAGCAGGAATACGCCCGAGATGGCGGCGAACTGCAATTCCTTGATTTCCCACAGTCGTTCGGGCTCGTCCTGATCTTCGGCGCTGCGGGGTTCGTCGTTGCCGCAGCCGCAGGCGTCGCTCATCGGGGGGACTCCTCGTTGTCGATCGTCGCGACCCTGCGGGCGCGGGTTCCGTAGTTGGGGCAGAGCGCCACCGTGTTGCCGGTGGCAGCCAGCAGCGTCTCCGCTGAAGCCAGCAGGTCCATCAGTTCCGGGCGGGTCAGCGAATAGAACATCTGGCGGCCTTCGGGCCGACCGATCACCAGCCCGCAGTCGCGCAGACACGCCACATGCGCCGAGACGGTGGATTGCGCCAAGCCCAGCTCGCCGATGAGATCCACGACGCGCGCCTCCCCGTCGGCCAGACGGCGCACGATCGCCAGCCGTGTTGAGTCGGAGAGACTGTGAAACAGCGCCACCGCAGCGTCGAGGCTGGAGGTCCCAGGGGCGGATAGGCATCCATCTGCCTTATTCATCGCCATACGACGATGATAAACGGCTCTCAGCGATACGTCACTTCGGGGGGTGGGTCTGTGCCTGCTGCGAGCGGGCATTGCCTGTCAGGGTGCAGCCACCGCCCCGAGTGAACGGGTAGAGCATCTGGCGGAGATAGGTGCTGGGGTTGTCGGGTTTGGCGGCCATGCCGAGTTGGGTGGAGTCGAAGCGGCGGGTGGGGTCGTAGGCAGGTGGTCCCATAGCAGGGTGAACAGGCCGAAGTTGACGTCGCCGATGCCGGCCCATTTGAGGTGGTGGAAGCGGTGACCTTCATTGGGGTCACGGTGGCCAGCGCACGTCGACCGGTGACAGTCAGCGCGGGGACGACCGTCCATCCGGAGCGAACCGCCCGAAGATGAGCGGACCGTCCCGGCGCGGACTCCGGGTCCAGGAAGACCACGGTGCCCTGCTCGGCGCCGACTTCAATCCGATGCTGTGCGTCCGCGGGCACCACCAGGTTCCTGCCTCGATGCCGTTCGCCATCCGCGTCGAGCACCGTGACGGCCGTTGTCGCGACGATCACCTGGACGGCATGGTGGGCATGGGCATCGGTGACGCCTATCGACCCGGTGAAGGCCAACACTCCCGGACGTAGCAGGGCGTCCCCGCCCCAACGCGGTCCAGCGCCCTCATTACCGACGCTATTCATCGTCATAAAACGATGATAGCGTCACAGATAGATCGTTCATCGGCGATGCCACCCGCGAAGCGATGGGTGCCGGGGAGAAAGGGGTCCTGTGGTGTTGATGAATTGGACCGAGACCGCCTTGATCAACTCGCAACCTCGGCGGTGGCTCCAACGCTTTTACGAGGTGCCGGTACTGCTGCGAATCGGGGGCCGGCTCCCGCCGGGGAGCGCAGCACTCGAAATCGGCTGCGGATCGGGCTACGGATCAGAGTTGGTGTTGCAACGCTTCGGCGCCGACCGGATCGATGCCCTCGATCTAGATCCGGCGATGATCGATCGGGCACGAAAGCGGCTGGCGTCTTATGGGAACCGGGTCAGCCTGGTGAGTGGCAGCGCCACCGATCTTCGGGCCGCGCTCAACGCTGACGACGACGCCTACGACGCAGTGTTCGACTTCGGCATCATCCATCACATCCCGCAGTGGCGTACCGCGGTGGCCGAAGCCGCGAGGGTGCTCGCGCCCGGCGGGCGGTTCTACTTCGAAGAGGTCACCGCTCATGCCCTGGACCGCCCGACCTACCGGCGACTGTTCGACCACCCGATCGGCGACCGATTCACCGCCGAACAATTCGTCGACGAACTGCGCCGGCAGGGCCTGCTCATCCTCGGATCGGTCAACCGTATTCAAGGCGATTACCTGCTGGGCGTGGCCTCCAAGCCGGTGGCCGACGGTGGTGGACGGTGATGGCCGCCGCCGCAGTAAGCCTGTTCCTGGGAATGATGCTGATATGTGGGCTGCTGCGCACCCTGATCCAGCGTCACCGCACCGGTGACAGTGGGAACCGGCGCACGCTGTCACCGCGAGGCTCGCTGGGATGGTTTGCGCTGACCACGACCGACATCGGTTACCTCACAGTCGGTGTTGGCGGCCCGCTCGCGCACTGGCTGGGCCTTCCTCCTCTGAGCTCCCTGCATCCTCCCGTCCAACTGCTCGGCGTCATCCTGGCAGTCATCGGCATCCTGGCCGCTTTCACAGCCCAGATGGCGATGGGCTCATCGTGGCGGATCGGTGTCGACGACCGTGAACGCACCAGTTTGGTCACCACCGGCCCGTTCCGGTGGGTGCGCAATCCGATCTTCACCGCAGTGCTCGTCGCGTTGCTCGGCCTGACGCTCATGGTCCCCAACGTGGTCGCGTTGACCGGTTGGGTCCTTACTGTGTTCGGTATCGAAACCCAGGTACGGCGAGTCGAAGAGCCGCGCTTACACCGCCTCCACGGCGAGCCCTATGCCCAGTACACCGCAACCGCCGGCCGATTCCTCCCAGGGATCGGGCGTCTACAAGTTCGTGACAATTTGTCGTACAGGTCGACCGCAACGACAACCGACGCGAGTGGAAACGGCCAGCCATGAACGGGATCACCACCGACGACGCAACGTTCGCTTTCGTCGATCTGTCCGGCTTCACCGCCCTGACTGAGATGTGCGGCGACGAGGAAGCCGCACACCTCGCTGGGCGGCTGGTGGATCTCACACAAGACGCGCTCACCCCTCATGTCGACCTGGTCAAAAGCATGGGTGACACCGTGATGCTGCACGCCCCCAGTCCCGACCAGATGATGGCGACGATCGTGGCGTTGGCCGACCGCGCCGCTGCCGAAGACGGCTTCCTCGTGCTCCGAGTCGGAATTCACCACGGAAGCGCCGTCCGACGCAACGACGATTTCTTCGGGCACGCGGTCAATACCGCCGCGCGCGTCACGGCACTCGCTGGCGCCGGCCAGGCGGTAGTCACCGAGCCGGTAGTACACGCATGCGAAAACTTGGGTCTGACGGCATACGCATTGGGCATCACCGCGCTTCGCAACATCACGTCCCCGATGGCGATGTACCGCGCGTCGCTGCCAGCGCCCCGGTACCCCGTTGATCCCGTTTGTCGTGCTCGAATCGACCCCCGCACAACCAGTCATCACTTGCGTCACGAGAATCAAGACATCTGGTTCTGCTCTGGCCGTTGCGCCGAACGGTTCTCCAAGAATCCCACGAATTACACAACCGATGCCGCCACATGAGGGACCCGGTCGGCCTGGGCTGCACCGTGCCGGAAAAACGCCACCGACACGTACCTGCCGGGGCCGAAGCGGCCGCTCCCACTATCTGCTCGCACCGGCACAGCCCTTGGTGACTCATTGTCGGTTCGCCGCAACTACCTACGTTGACGTGGTGCAGAAGAAGGGCGGCGCCAGCCGTTGCTCACCTGTCCCGCTGACTGTCGCCCACCCAGTACGATCCTCGCCAAGCACTGTGCGGCATGGTCGACACACCTCGAGTCACCGAAGGGACAGTCGAGATCATCGCCCCTGGCTTGGTAGATGAGCGGCCTACACACGCTTGCTGCTCGAGTCAGCGACATCTCAGCGCCGTTGAACTCGAATCGGTACCTTCGACCTCCTCGGAGGCGACCGAGGCGTGTGCTCGGCGGGCGCTGGGCAATGCGGGATGGTCAGCCTCGTGTCGTTGAACGTTGCGAATCAAGCCCCGAACGTCAATTGACGGGTGTGATGGTCGAAGTGCCGCCCCGGGTAGCTATAGACATCCTTCAGGGTCATGTAGCCGGTGAAATACGGATCCCACCCAGGTGGGAAATGCATCCCCCGGCGCAGCGAATCGTCGCTTTCTCGCATCACTTTTCGTTCCAGCGAGAGAACAACTCGGTCGAGCTTGGGTCCCATCCGCCGACGGTTATACACCGTTGCGGCAGCACAGGAGCCGTAGTAGTTAACGATGTGAAATGGCGTCGTACCCGCGTTCAGCATCCACGCAAAGGTTGCGCTCGCTCGGCCAGGAAGTCGGCCGAACATGCGCACCAACATGAGCAGTCGCTGCACGACCATGTAGCCGAAGACCATGTGAAAAAGCAGTTGCTCGTTGGTCCAACGCGTGCCCTGAGTTGGCTTCGTCCACACGTCGTAACAGTCAGCCGCCGCAAGCAGCCGATGAAACTCCGCTCGCGCTCGCTCGAGGTCGGCAACGATGTCCGCGCGGTCGATCGAGGTTCCGTCAGTTCCCACTCCACCATTCTGCGGCATTAGCTTGATATGGCGCTGTGCCAATCGCGGCGCGGACGAACCCGCTTTCGCGACGGCCCGCGGCGCTCGCCCAAGCGGTGGCTACTTTTGATGTTCAGGGTCGACCGCCGATGACTTCTATGAACCTCAGGCGCGCTCATCGGGTCTCACTACTCCAGGTCATCGCGCTGCTGATTGTGGCGTGAAGGCTTTATCCCGATACTGGCAAATCTGTTGGTGCGCTCGTCATCCGCGTCGGCGTAGAAATCACGGATTCTGATAACGGACCACAGCGAGGCGCCTTGGCTTGGCATATTTGGACGAGGGGGGCCACGACACATTCATCCGGTTGCCTGACCCAGGGTCTTGTTCGAAATGAGCCCGGCTGACGGAGGGCAAGGATGGTTGTCACAGAACCCGGCGGTGCTGTCGACCATGAAGATCTCGTGCGTTGTCGCCGGCCACGTTGTCGCCGTCATAGCCGCACACGACAGCGCCCTCCGGCTTCTCCCGGTCGAGCGTCGGGTGACCGGGCAGTTGGCGCTCATGCTCACAAGGGTGGGGTACGCCTTCGCGGGTCTCTATCTGCTCTTCGGTGGCTAGTAGCTGCACCGTGCAGAGAGAAGATTTCGCGCCGTCCACGCGGATCGCACACCGGCGGAAACCACGTAGATTGTCGGTATCTTCCCTCCATTTTATAGGGCCAAAATCGGGCCAAACCTTCGGACCAGGTGCTCTAATGGGTCCAAATCCAACTATCCGCAAGGCGCCGACCAGCATAAACGAATCAGCGTGGAGGCGAGAACCGCCTCACACGCGGAAGGTCGCTGGTTCGAAACCAGCCGGGACCACCATCAAGCCCCGCAAGATCAGTAGCGGGGACGCGACCTCGCTGTACCCGGTTTTTCGACGACCATTCGGGGGTAACGCTCGCATCGTGGAGAGCCCGCCGGTGGTTCGAGTCGCCGAGGACGGCCGCCCTGTGCGGGAGGACGGTCGCTCGCGCCGACAGCTGTGGCAACGGGCCGCCTGGGTGGTCGCCTCACTCCTGAGTATCGGAATGTGCGTCCGGTACATGGTGCAGGCGGTGACATACCCGCTGATGGACCTGTCGGTGTTCCGCGACGCGGGCTTCGCCATCGTCAACAACCTGCCGCTGTATTCCGATCAGTTCCCGAGCGCATCGGGTTTCCGGTTCATCTATCCGCCGTTCGCGGCGATCCTGTTCGCGCCGATGGCGGCGGTTCCCCTTTTGGTGCTGCAGATCGTGTGGAGCGCACTCAACCTGTTCCTGTTGTGGTGGATCCTGCGCGCGATCCTCGATCGGCTGCATGTCGGGTCGCCGAACTGGGCCGCCATGGCCGCGCTCGGGCCGGTGCTCGTGCTGGAACCGATCAGGTCGAACTTCGAGTTCGGTCAGGTCAACATCGTGCTGGCGGCGCTGGTGGTCGCCGACTGCCTCGGAGTGCTTCCCCGCAGATTCCGCGGGATGGGAATCGGTATCGCGGCCGGCGTCAAGATCACCCCGGCGGCGTTCGGATTGGTACTGCTGCTCAGGCGTGACTTCGCTGGGGTGGCCCGAGCAGTCGCCACGTTCGCTGCGACGGTGGTGATCGGATACCTGGTCCGCCGCCACGAGTCGGTGTACTTCTGGACGACGGAATTCTTCAACACCGAGCGCGCCGGCGGTCACGACTTCAGCCGCAACCAGGCCCTCACCGGTCTGCTCACCCGACTGGGTGCCACCGGCGCCGCCGAACACGTTCTCTGGTCGTTCGGTGTCGTCGCGATCATCACGGCGACCGTCTTCGCGGCTCGCCGATTCACGGGGGCTGGAATGGATGTCGAGGCGACCGCCGTGGTCGCGCTGGCCGCGCTGCTGGCGGCACCGATGGCGGTCACCCATCACTGGGCCTACGTCGTCTTCCTCATTCCGCTGATCGTTGCCCCACCACACCGGCATTGGCGGCCATGGCTCTCAGCGGCCGCCATCGTGTTCCTGGTCGGCCCGCACAAATTACTGGAGGGCGCGGACGCGGCCGGTTTCGAGGCCGTCGTTCGCCAAATCGTCGGCAACGCTCAAGTCATCACGGGAATCGCACTGATGATCGGCGCCGTGATCGCCGCGCGCCGAATCACATCCAACGAGGAAAGCCCCGTCAGCCGCCAATAGCGGCTGAGATCAGTGGCGCCGTCGCCAGACGATGATGCCCGCGGCCACCGCGACGGCCACGACGATCGCCGCCACCGGCACCGACTTCTTCGGGTTGTCGGCCAGCGCGTGCTGCGCGGTGTGCGCCTTGTCGACGGCGGCGTGCTTGGCGTGATCGACCTTGGCCTTCGCCTGCGCCTTGGTGTCCTCGACCTTGTCTTTCGCCTGCTGCTTGACGTCGAGCTTCGCCGACAGCGCTTCGACCGTCTCGCCGAGCTCCTGACGGGTGGCCTCGATGTCCTTCTCGATGTCCTCGACGCCGGCGTCGGGGCCGGGTTCCGGGCGGCTGGGCTCAGGTGCGGTCATTTGCGCGCGTCCTTCACTTCCTGGATGTCGGCCTTCACGGTTTCTGCGGTCCTGGGCGCCGCGGGCGTCACCTGCTCGGCCTGCTTCTTACTCATCAGCGCGGCGATGCCGGCGATGATGAACAGCACCACCGCGACGATCAGCGCGGCCGCCCACACGTCGAGCACCAGTGACAGTGCCGCCACCGCCGCGGCGATCACGGTCATCAGGCCGAGAACCGCGAACAGTCCCGCTGCGCTGATCAGCCCAGCACCAATTCCGGCGTGCTTGGCAGACTCCTGAAATTCCTTCTGTGCCAGCTTCAGCTCGTCACGCACGAGCCGCGACGTCTGCGCCGACAGCTGGCTCATCAACTCGCCGACCGACGCGTCGGCGCCCGGCTTCGATTCCACACTCATGACACACCCAACCTCCGCATTGCCTGTCTGCGGGTGGCATGCCCCGGGCGGACGCCGTGCAAACCCCTGATCGCGTGCCGGCTGACGACGACGTCAAGCCGCCGGTAGCTGAATCGGACGGCGCGCGCAGACGGCTAGTGCGCCGTCCGCGCCGTCTCGATCAGATCCTCGGCGATCTTGGCCAGCGGCACGTTCGCATCTTGTGACAGCTTGCGCAGCAACGCGAACGCCTGCACCGCGTCGACGCCGTAGCGCTCCATCACCATGCCCTTGGCCTGGCCGATGATGTCGCGACTGGCCAGCGCCCGCTTGAACTGGTCCTCACGCCGCGCGGAGTTCCACGCCACCGAGGAGTGCGCGGCGAAGGCCACGCCGATGTCGCGGGTCTCGACGCCGAAGACACCAGGTTCCTCGGCGTAGACGTTGAGTGCGCCCATCGTCTCGTCGGCGATGAACAGCTGAAAGGACATGATCGTACGAATCGGCGTCTGCTCCAGCACATCCCGGCGGTAGAGCGGGAAGCGGTCATCCTGCTCGAGATCGTCGACGAGGATCGTCTTCTCGTCCCATGCCGCGGTCAGGCACGGCCCCTCGCTGTGACGCTGCTGGATCTCGTCGAGCATCATCGGCCACTTGTGACTGGCCGCGGGGGTGTCGATGTGGCGGGCGTCGCGGGTGACGGTGATGCCGGCGTACTGCGCACCGGGGATCTCCACGGCGGCGTGCTCGACGAGTTCGGCGAGCACGGCCTCCGAATCCGTGTCCGACCGGCCGTGCAGCTCCTGCACGATCTCGGCGATGCGGAGGTGCGTGCCCTCCGCCCCCGTTGGCTCGTTCACCAGCACCATCCTGAAGCGTCTCCTCCGATAGGTTGCTCAACAATACGCGCTGCGACACGGGGAGGACCCATGAAGAACCCAGGTCACACCCCCCGCGGCGCGATCACCCGCAACGCCACCGGCCCCGGCGCGGCCGAGGCGTTCGTCCTCATCGCGATCGCCACGATTCTGCTGACCCGGCTCTACCTGCAGCTGACCGGTTACCCCCAGGTCGGGGGCGGTGACCTGCACATCGCGCATGCGCTGTGGGGCGGCGCGCTGATGATGCTGGCGCTGCTGCTCGGGTGGCTGACACTTGGTGCGGGCACCCGCATCGTCGCCGTCGTCATGGGCGGGATCGGGTTCGGGTTGTTCCTCGACGAGGTCGGCAAGTTCGTCACCAAGGACAATGACTACTTCTACGGCCCGGCCGCCGAGATCATGTACGTGCTGGTGGTGCTGATCCTCGTCGGCGCTCGGATGTTCCGGGACTTCCGGCCGCTGTCGGGGCGCGAATGCCTGGCCTCGGCCGCCGCCATCGCCGCCGACGGGGTGGCCCGCGGCCTGGCCGACCACCGCCGCAGCATCGGGCTGGTGCTGGTGGAACGGGCGCAGCAGGACGGCGCGAACCCCGCCGACGTGGGTCACGTCCGGTCGCTGCTGCACTCGGCCGACCCGGCCGGCGACCGCATGCACCGCCTGCAGCAGTGGGCGCCGCGGCTGATCCCGGGCGTCTTCCGCAGCCCCCGGTGGATAGCGGTGGTCGGCTGGCTGCTCGTCGTCGGCGCACTCGGCAGCCTGGTCCTCGGCCTGCTCGGCATCGCGCTGGGCGGCTGGGACTATCAGGACGACGATCTGACACTGCACCTCGACGGGACGAGCCTCGCGTCGGTCATCCTGGTCGTCAGCGCCGCACTCACCTCGGCGATGGCGCTGCCCGCGATGATCGCGCGCAGGCGCACGGACAAGGCGTGGCCGCTGCGGTGGCTGCGCAACGCCGCACTGCTGTTCACGTTCCTCAACGCGCTCGTCGACTTCGCCACCGAAGGTTTCGCCGCGCTGATCAACCTGTCGATCGGGCTGTTCACGCTGGCTGTCGTGTCGTATCACCTCGACGTCGCCGCGCACGCCGAACTCCCGGCCTCCGAACGGGACGCCCCGGTCCCTACAGCGCCGTGAGATAGCGCCGGGTGATGATGCGCTGCATCAGCGACGTCACCGGCGCGGCCAGCCTGCTCCACCAGGTGCCGTGCCGGGAGAACGCCCGCACCTCCGCGTACACCTGATCGGTGGCCGGGTCGAAGCGCACGGAGAACAACTCCTCACCCGACTCGGCATGGCCGGGCAGCGTGCCGTAGGCGTATCCGCGCCGGTCGGTCTCGTCGATCACGTACACCACCCGGCACGGCGCCCGCACCGGCCCGACGCCGACCACGACCTCGGACCCGACCTCGGCAACCTCCGAGCTCGCGTCGACCCGCACGCCGGCCCCGCGCAGCATGCCCCACCGCATCACCGCCGCGCCGGCCTCCTCGAAGCGCCGCCTGCCGCTCCCGATCACCGCCGACTCCTCCACGTGGTGGTAACCCGCGGGCAACGGGCCGGCGGTGGCGCCCACCTCGTCGTAGGTCAACTCGAGTCCGGCGAGGTCGCTGAGCTTCACCCCGCCACCTTCTCACCCGCGGCGTACGGTCGTTGTCGTGGCCAACGAAACCGTCGCAAGCGCATCCGGAACCTTCTCCCTCGGCGGCGATCTGACCGTCAACCGGCTCGGTTTCGGCGCTATGCGATTGACCGGCAAGGGCGTATGGGGCCCGCCCGCCGACCCCGACGAGTGCATTCGCGTGCTGCGCCGCGCCGTCGAACTCGGCGTCGACTTCATCGACACCGCCGACTCCTACGGTCCCTATGTCTCCGAGGACCTCATCCGACGGGCGCTGCACCCTTACACCGACGGGCTGGTCATCGCCACGAAGGCCGGCCTGCTGCGCACCGGACCCGACGAGTGGACCCCGCTCGGCTTCCCGGCCTACCTGCGTCAGCAGTGCGAGACCAGCCTGCGCCGCCTCGACGTGGACACCATCGACCTGTTCCAGCTGCACCGCATCGACAGCAAGTTCCCCGCCGAGGACCAGATCGGGGAACTGCGCACGCTGCAGCAGGAGGGCAAGATCCGCCACATCGGGCTGTCCGAGGTCGACGTCGACCAGCTCGAGGCCGCCAGAAGGTCGCCACCATCGTGTCGGTGCAGAACATGTACAACGTCAGCACCCGCACCGCCGAACCACTGCTCGACAAGGTGACCGAAGAGAGCATCGGCTTCATCCCGTGGTTCCCCCTCGCCGCGGGTCCGCTGGCCGCACCGGGCGGGCCGCTGCAGCGCATCGCGGACGACCACGGCGCCACACCGTCGCAGCTCGCCCTGGCGTGGCTGCTCAAGCGCTCACCGGTGGTGCTGCCGATTCCCGGCACCTCGAGCGTCGCCCACCTCGAGGAGAACGTCGCCGCCGCGCAGATCACGCTGTCCGACGACGAGTTCGAGACACTCAGCCGTGCCGGCGAAGCCGGCTGACCCCGCAACCCATACGGTGACGGGGTGAGCACCGACTCCACGCAGACGTCGACACCGGCGACCGGCGGCGGTTTCAACCCCCCGGTCCCGACCACCCGGGGCGGGCCCGACTACGGCAGATTCGTCGAGGCCGTGCGCAGCCTGCAGGACGACGCCCGCTGCGTCGACGCGCCCGACGAGGTGATCAGCGAGGCCGCCGACCTCATCGAGCGGGTCTCGGCACTGCTGGCGCCCCACCGCGCCGACGAGTGGCACGCCCCGTCGGGCCGTCGCATGGATCTGCCCAACCGCGGCAACATCCTGCAGGTGCCGATGCTGCTGAGGCGCACCGACGACGACCGGATCACCGGGGAGGCCGAGTTCCGCCGCTTCTACCTGGGCCGCAACGGCGCCGCGCACGGGGGAGCGGTGGCGCTGCTGTTCGACTCGGTGCTCGGCTACGCCGCCTACAAGCTCACCCGCAGCCGCTACCAGCGCACGGCCTCCCTGCACGTCAACTACCGCAAGATCGCCCCGGTGGAAAGGAAGTTGCAGGTGGAAGCTGGTATCGACCGCATCGAGGGCCGCAAGATCTTCGTCACGGGCCGACTGCTCGACGGTGAGGCCGTGCTCGCCGAGGCCGAGGCGCTGTTCGTCAAGCTGAATCCGGGGCAGCCGTGAGCACGCCGCAGGAGCGCGACGAGGCCGCCCCCGAGACGGACACCGATACGGACACCGAGACGACCGACACCGACGAGTCGCGGTTCTCGGCGGTCAAACGCCGGTGGGCGCGGTGGCGGGACCGGCTGCGTGAGCGCCCGCGGGTCGAGTTCTTCTACCGCATCGCCGTCGGGGTGATCGGGCTGGCCGTCTTCGGGCTTGGCATCCTCGCGATCCCCTATCCGGGGCCCGGCTGGGCCATCGTGTTCATCGGCCTTGGCATTCTGGCCACCGAGTTCGATTGGGCGCGGCGGCTGTTGGCGTACGCCAAGGAGCGCTACGACAAGGTGATGGACTGGTTCCACCGCCAGGGCGCGTTGGTGCAGATCCTGGGTGGGCTGCTCACGGCGCTGGTGGTGTTCGGCACGCTGTGGCTGCTCGGCGCCGTCGACTGGACCGGAGAACTCTTCGGCATCGACCATCCGTGGCTGAACAGCCCGATCGGGGTGGGCTCCTAGGGCGATCCGGCGCTCCGAGTGGGTTCAGGGCGTGCCGTGTGACCCCGACGGCACCCCGATAGCATGGTCGCGACCTGAATTATCCGACCACCCTCGACACAACGGAGAGTCCGCGATGAGCGCCGCCGCCAGTCCCGCCCCAGCAGCCCCGATCCGGGTGGCTGCCGGGACCACCGCCGGGGCGGCGGTCCGGGAGGCGGGACTGCCCGGCCGCGGT
>NZ_JAUMSQ010000259.1:0-10630 GCF_030519285.1 Mycolicibacterium arseniciresistens | reverse complement strand
AGTCGGCGTCGTAGGCACTGGTCAGGTAGGCGACCGCGGGCGTCGGCAGCACGCCGACCCGCAGCGCGTCGACGCCTTCGCTGGTCAGCCCGGCGATCACCGCGGCCTCCAGCATCTCGCCGCTGGCCCGTGGGTCGCGGCCGACGACTGCGACGCGCCGTCGGCCGTGCCCGCCGGTGGCGCCCAACCTGCGGGCCGCCGCCGAGCCCAGCGCCAGCGCCAACTCGGCCGTCAGGTCCCGATTGGCGACGCCGCGCACCCCGTCGGTGCCGAAGAGTCGACCCATGCGCACAACCTCTCACACATCGCGGTGCGAGAGCCAACCCGCGCGCATGCCGTCCGCTCCGCCGCCGAACCGATACGGCGGCGAGACCCGGACAGCCCACCGCCCGTGTCCGGAAGCGGACACGGGCGGTGAGGTCAGGTTTCGTTAGCGGTTCGGGCCGCCCTGAGTTCCGGGTTGCGGATTTCCGGGAGGAACCTGCCCTGACTGCCCCGGGGTTCCGGCGTTCTGAGTCACGGCGACGTCGCCACCTGGGAGGTTGCAGAACGTCTGGGTGTCGCCGGTTTGGTCGACCTCGCCGAGGACGGCAGCGGTCACGTCGGTGCCGCAGATGGCTGCGATCACCTGCGCGGCAACGCCGACGTTCACGTTCTCGAGGATTGTCACGTCTCCGACACCGACGTTGACGAGGCCGTCCTGCACGTTGAGCGGCTGCGCGGTGGCACTGCCCATACCGACGGTGAACAGCAGCGAGCCGCCGATCATTGCACCTGCGGCTGTGGCCTTCATGATGTTCTTCATCTCGGTGGATCCCTTTCAGTCGTGGAAGTTGCGGTCCGGCCCCTCGACGAGCGACTGGACTCGTACCGGAGGCAGGAATTGCCTGCCAACGCCGCTACGGCGCCCGAACTTCCTGACAGAGGGCTTCCTCGATCAAGGGAAAGATCAAACCGTTTTCACAGAAATCTTTTTGGAAGGAAGCGTATAATGCGTCCAACTAATTAACTGAGACGTAAATAGTGCTGTGCTTAGCCGCAGGTCGCATTCCTATCTATGAGATCGGGACCGCTCGGCGGGTCGTTACTGGCCGATGGAAGCCGCCGTCAATTCAAACGACTCACCGCCCGTGTCCGGGCGGACACGGGCGGTGAGATCGGTGAGTTATCCGGTCTGGACTGGCGCGCTGTCGGGCGTCTCGACGCCCTCCGGGCCGGTCTCAGCGGCGCCGCTCTCGGCACCCTCGGGCTGCGCGGCGTTCTGGGTCACCACGAGGTCGCCACCGGGCAGTCCGGCGCACACAGTCTGCTCGGTGCCCTCGGCGTCGACGCGGTCGGCCAGGGCGGTCACCTCGGCGACCTCCGAGCCGCAGATCGCAGCGGTCTTGGTCGCGGCCTCGTCGGTGCTCACACCCTCGAGGATGGTCTGCTCGGCGACGGCGACGTTCACCAGGCCGTCCGGGGTGTTCTGCAGGGGCTGCGCGTTCGCGGTGCCCAGGCCTGCGGCGATCAGCAGCCCGCCACCCATCAGGGTGCCCGCTGCGACGTTCTTCACGATGCTCTTGGCGTTCGTCATCAATCACTCCTCTCGGATTCGGTAGCAACAGTCCGGTCTGCGACTCGCGTCGCACCAGAGGCAGGGTCCTGCCGACGCCGCATGGCGTCCGTGCTCCGGGATCGAGGGTTTCGCAGCGGCGGGGCGGAACTCAAACTCACCGTCGCCGAACCGGGCACACCGTGATACGCCCTAAGTAACTGCTGCGCCGTCACTCCCGCGCACAGCGCCGGCTCGGTTTACTCAGACCGCAGTGTGTGACGGCTCACAAACGCCGATCGCCGAGCATGCACGCGGCATGCTCGGCGATCGGTTTTGCGTCTCTGCGCAGATCAGCGCTTCGAGTACTGAGGCGCCTTGCGGGCCTTCTTGAGGCCGTACTTCTTGCGCTCGATGGCACGCGGATCACGGGTGAGGAAGCCGGCCTTCTTCAGGGCCGGCCGGTCCTCGGGCTGGACGATGATCAGCGCCCGGGCGATCGCCAGGCGCAGCGCGCCGGCCTGCCCGGAAGGTCCGCCGCCGTCGAGGTGGGCGTAGACGTCGAAGCTCTCCAGCCGGTCGACGGTCACGAACGGCGCCTTGATCAGCTGCTGGTGCACCTTGTTGGGGAAGTAGTTCTCCAGGGTGCGGCCGTCCAGGTTGAACTGGCCGGTGCCGGGCACCAGGCGCACGCGGACCACGGCCTCCTTGCGGCGGCCGACGGTCTGAATGGGCCGCTCCATGTAGACCGGCTCGCGGGCCTCGGTGGCTTCGGCGGCCTCAGTGGCCTCGGTGGCCTCGGTGGCCTCGTCGGTCACGGTGGCCTCGGTGGTCACGTCTTCGGTCGTTTCGGTCACTGGGCCACCTGCTTGATCTCGAACGGAACCGGCTGCTGCGCGGCGTGCGGATGGTCGGGACCCGCGTACACCTTCAGCTTCTTCTGCACCTGGCGGCTCAGCTTGGTGTGCGGCAACATGCCGACGATCGCGTTCTCGACGACGCGGGTCGGGTGCTTGACCAGGAGCTCGCCGATGGTGCGCCTGCGCAGGCCGCCGGGGTAACCCGAGTGGCGGTAGGCGAACTTCTTGGTGAGCTTGTCGCCACCGATGGCGACCTTCTCGGCGTTGACGATGATGACGAAGTCGCCACCGTCGACGTTGGGCGTGAACGTCGGCTTGTGCTTGCCGCGGAGCAGCTTGGCTGCTTCGACGGCGAGCCGGCCGAGGACCACGTCGGTGGCGTCGATGACATACCACGAATGCGTGGTGTCACCCGCCTTCGGCGTGTACGTAGGCACAGCGCTTACCTCTTCTTCTCGGGGTTCCCGGTGACCCGGGGTGCCGGTCAGGCGTTGACGGTGAAGTGGTCTCGGCGACCGACAGTGACCCGAGGACTTCGTGCGTACCGCACGCCAACGGAGCAGCTTACCGGTGCACGTCGTCGCAGGTCAAAACGCCCTTTGCGGGTCCCGTGCGGCGGGCCGACCAGGACACTGAGTCTACCGTCGACGCTGGTCAAGCCGCCTTGACGTCTCCTGCCCGTACCACGTTGACCAGCGAGAACACGTGGCGATCACCGCAGCGGCTCCGGTTTTTGCACCCAGGGCTGTCGTTTCGGCATCGCCACGACCCTCAGCGCAGAAACCAGGCCAGGCCGTCGAGCACACAGAGCTGTGCGGTCACGACTTTTGAACCGTCGCCGTCAGTCGCCTCCGCCGCCTCCGCCGCAACTGCTCCCCCCGCCGACACAATCGCTGCTCCCGCCGACGCAACCGCCGTCTACGCAACCTCCGCCGTCGCCCTGGCCTCCAGTCCAGCGACGGCGCCTCGCCTCGTTCACACGCTTCTTGACTGAGCGGTTGTCGAAATACTCCTTGGCGATGACGGCGACGATCACGAAGACGAACAACGCACTGAGGATCAGCGCTAGGAACGTCGCGTCATTCACCGTATCCGTCGCTTCCGTCGGCGCCATCCCACATTCCGCCGCGATTGACGGCGATTCGCGAGACTTGGTCGATCGCATACCACCCGGCCAGTCGACCGTGCCCGCCGTCCATGAATAAACGCTACGCCGTCAGTGCGCCAAGGCAATACCGACGACAGGCGGGTCGTTGCGGCGGGAAACAGCCGCTCGCACCGCTGTCGGTCTGCCGATACCTCCGTGCGTGGCGATCACCGCAGCGGCTCCGGTTTTTGCACCCAGGGCTGTCGCTTCGGCATCGCCACAACCCTCAGCGCAGAAACCAGGCCAGGCCGTCGAGCACACAGAGCTGTGCGGTCCCGCCGGGCTCTCCTCCCAGCAGGACCGCACAGAGTCTGTGATGAATCGCGTCACCACCCCCAAGCGCCGGCGGCACTGCGGTCGGTGGCCGCCATGTCGTCGGCGCCGTCGCGGACCGCGTTGCCCAGGCTGAACAGGATCTCGTTGAGCGCCGCGGCCGCCTGATCCCACCGGACCTGCTCGGCCCGAAACGCCTCGGCCGCCTCGCGCGTCCAGATCTGCTGCAGCGGCGCGATGTGCGAACGCAGTTCGTCGAGTGCCGCGTTCATCCGTGTCGACGTCTGGTGGATCTCCTGACGAACCGTGTACTCGATCTCGTCGAAGTTGTAGGACAGCACCTGATCCATGACGGTTCCCGTTCTCTCAGAGGTTCGTGGCGACGGCGTCGATGCGCTGCGAGTGACCGTCACCGGCGTCGCGCAGCGTCCGTTCGTTGTGCCGGATCGTCTCGGCGATCCTCTGCAGCGCCACATGGAGTTTCGTCGACTCGGCATTCCACCGCTCGACCACATCGCGGAACCGGGTCGCCGCCACACCACCCCACACCGACGGCGGCACACTGCCCATCCTGCCGATGAAGGACTGCAGCATCGCGCGGGTCTCCTCGTTACGCGCGTCGACCTTGCCCGCCACCGAGGTCATCAGGTCGAAGTCGGTGTTGAGCGCACCACCGCCGGGTGTCGTCATGGGATCGCCTTTCCAGTGTCGTTGTGCGATATCAAGTTCGACGCAGCGCAGAGCAATCCGGTTCCCTCGATTCCTCAAAAGATCGCATGTGCGGATCGGACGGCCCTGTCACAGACGGCTCCGACCTGTCGCTCGGGGTCCGGCGGTCCCTGGCACCCGACGCCGATCCGCACGGCGCCGTCGACGAACACCGACCAGTCGATGTGGCGCCCCGGCCGGATCTCGCGGTAGGACGCGACGGGTCGATCTCCCCTACGCTGGTCGGGCACGAAGTCGGTGAAGACACCAGGCGTTTCGTCGGCCAGCGCGACCCGCAGGGTGTTGGCGACCTGTTCGGGTGTCGTCCCCGGCGCCACGGGCGACTGGGTGAGTAGTAGCGCCGTCTCCGGGTCGTCCGGCGAGTTCACCTGCACGCGCGCCGATCCCGGCCCGTCCGTGATCCGTTCCACGGCCCACACAGCCGGCACCTTGATCGCCACCCGGCCCTCGACGAGCAGTGTCTCCGGTCCGTCGGGCACAGGTTCAACCGGGTCGGCCCGACCGGTGAGCGCGACGCCCAGTCCCGCGACCGAGAGGACCGCGCCACTGAGGACGGCGACGCCGCGGCGGCCGCGACGGCGTGGCGTCGTCACCGCCATGTCGGCTGACGGTTCGGGCGCGCAGAGATTCGCGGCAGCGGCCCGAACCGCGCGGCGGTCGACGCGCATCACAACGACTCCGTCCGGTCGTACCGAGTCGGCGATCGCAGAACCCAAATCGACCGCTCCCGGCACGTCCGTGGGTGCGTCGATGACGACGGCGCCGCCGATGCCCACCGCGTCGGCCGCCGCCAGGCCCACCCGCAGCGGATCGCCGACGCGGGGCAGCGCCGCGACTTCGTCGCCTGCGGTGACGACGACGAGGTCGGGACCGATCTCGACCACGGCCGGATCCACCGCGGACACCGCCGCGCGCAGCGCTTCCGCGCGGGTGAGGACCACCACGTCGGTAGCCCACGACTGCGCCGCGGTGCGCACTCGATCGACACGGCGTGGCGGCCACCACGTCGGACAGACCAACACCACCGCGTGCACCGGTCCCCCGGCGGCGAAACGCAGGACGTCGCGCCACAACTCGTCGGTCGGCACCGGCCGCTCCCCGACGAGCGCCAACCCCGAGTCGACGAATTCCAGTGCAGCCAGAGCACTCTCACTGTCGACGGAGCCGACTCCCGACACCGCCATCGGCCCCACCTCGATCACCGCGGTCACGGCGGCTCAGTCCACCCCACCTGGACGATCTGCTCGTCCGCGGTTCGGGCCAGCAGCACGGCCCGACCGGGCGGGCGGACCGCCGGCCGCACCGACCCGAGCAGCACGCCGTCCTCGGGCTGCACACTCATCAGCAAGCCCATCGTGCCCAGGTCGCGCAGCTGGGACAGCAGCGGATCGAACATCGCCCGCGCCGCGCCGCCCGAACGGCGGGCGACCACGACGTGTAAACCGATGTCCTTCGCGTGCGGCAGGTAGTCGACCAGCGCCGTCAACGGATGACCCGCACTCCCCGCGACGAGGTCGTAATCGTCGACCACGAGATAGATCTCGGGCCCCGACCACCACGACCGGTCACGCAGCTGGCGCTGTGTCACCTCATCGCCGGGCAGGCGTCCGCGCAGCCGTTCCAGCAGGGCGGGCAGGTGAGCGTTCACCGCGCCCACGGACATCAGGTAGGCCCGGAGATGATCGGTCTCCACCACACCGAGCAGCGTCCTGCGATAGTCGACGATCACCAGTTCGGCGCACCGCGCGTCCCTGGTACGCACGATCTCGGCGCACAGCGTGCGCAGCGTCGAGGTCTTCCCACACCCCGGCTCCCCCAGGACGATGAGATGTGACTGCTCGTCGAAATCGAGCGTGACGGCCGCGAGTCGCCGCTCACCGACGCCGAGTACGACCGGGCCGCCCAGAGCGGCTGCCGCGGTGAGTTCGGACAGCTCGACCCGCGCCGGAAGCAGCCTGATCGGCGCCGCACCCCGGCCGTGGTGACGCGCCCGCAGGTACTGCGCACCGTCGGCGAGCGCATCCGCAAGCCCGGCCGGGCCTGCCACACCGTCCAGCCGCGGCAGTGCGATCGTGAAGTCGGCGCCGTCCCTGGTGATCCCGCGGCCGGGTGGGCAGTCGACCAGATCCCTTGCCCGCCTGCGATCCATCTCGGACTCCGCCGGATCGCCGAGCCGCAGTTCGATCCGGGTGCCGAGCTGATCTTTCAGTGCGGGACGGATGTCCGCCCACCGCGATGCGGCGAGGACGACGTGCACGCCGAAGGACAGGCCCTGTGCGGCCAGCGCGGTGATGGCGGCGTCGAGGCCCTCGAAGTCCTGACGCACCACTGCCCAGCCGTCCACGACGAGGAAGACGTCACCGAACGGGTCGGCGGCAACCGCCGGATCGCCGGCCGCCCGCCTGCGCCGGAACTCCGACACCGAGTCGATGTCCAGTTCCCGGAATCCGAGCTCGCGGGCCCGCACCACCGACTCGAGTTCGGCCACCGTGCGGCGGACCAGATCGCTCTCGTGGCGGCCGGCCACGGCGCCGACGTGTGGCAGGGCGTGCAATGCCGCCAGCGCCCCACCGCCGAAGTCGAGGCAGTAGAGCTGCACGTCGCGGGGATCGGAGGTCGCCGCCAACGCCAGCGCCAAGGTGCGCAGGGCGGTCGACTTGCCGCTGCGTGGCCCGCCGACGACCGCCACGTTGCCTTCCGCGCCGGAGAGCACGGCGGTAACCAGATCCCGGCGCTGCTTGAACGGCCGGTCCACCAGGCCGATCGGGACGGTGAGCGCTCCGAGGCCGCCATGGGTCAACAGCTGGTCCAGCGTCGGCGGCTCGGTCAGCGGCGGCAACCACACCCGATGTGCGGGCGTGCCGTGACCGGCCAACCGGTCGAGCACGGTGTCGAGGACGCTGCGGCCCGAGCTCGCGCCGGGCCCGGCTTCGGCGGGTGGCCGGGGCACCGGCACGGCGGAGAACGGCACGGCGATCGGCGCGGTCGCCGAGGATCGCACAGGCTCGACAGCCGTGCCCGAGACGTAGGCGGTCTGGAATCGGATGAGTTCCCCGGTGGCCGTTCGCAGGTACGCCGCGCCCGGTGCGCCGGGCAGGTGGTGGGCGTCGGGCACTCCGAGAACCGCACGTGATTCACCGGCGGAGAATGTCTTCAGGCACACCCGGTAGGACAGATGATTGTCCAGACCGCGCAGCCGTCCTTCGTCGAGGCGCTGACTGGCCAGCAGCAGGTGCATGCCCAGTGACCGGCCGAGCCGCCCGATCGCCACGAACAACTCCGCGAAATCGGGGTGCTGGCTGAGCAGTTCGGAGAACTCGTCGACCACGATCAGCAGGGACGGCAGAGCGGGGAGGTCCGGGCGACGGGCCTTCGCCCGGTGGTACTCGGCGATGTCGGCGAAATTGCCCGCCGCGCGGAGTGCCTCCTGCCGGCGAGTGACCTCACCGGACAGCGCGTCCTTCATCCGGGCCACCAGATGCGCCTCGTCGGCCAGATTCGTGATCACCGCCGACACGTGGGCGGCGCGATCGAAGCCCAGGAACGTCGCGCCGCCCTTGAAGTCGATCAGGATGACGTTCAGCCGGTCCGGAGGGTGCGAAACGAGCATGCCCAACGTGAGTGTGCGCAGGAACTCCGACTTCCCCGACCCGGTGGCGCCGATGCACAGACCGTGGGGACCCATCCCCCGGTGCGCCGCCTCCTTGACGTCGATGTGGACGGGTTCACCGTGCTCGGAGACACCGACCGGCACCCGCAGTTGCGCTGCGGCATCGCGGGATCGCCACACGTCGGCCGTGTCGAGGTGGGTGAGGTCGATGCCGACCAGCGCCGGCCAGTCGGTGCGGCTGAGCAATGGATCGTCCGCTTCGGCGGCCACCGGCAGGTATGGAGCGAGCCTGCGGGCACATGCGACGGCAGCAGCCGCATCCAGACCGTCGGCGAGCACCCGTTGGCCGTCATCGAGTGTGAGGACGCCGCCGTCGACGATCCACGGTGTGGTGCCGCGCGGTGTCGTACCGGCCGCTGCGACCAGGAGCACCGTCACCGCCGCGCCGGTCTGCGAGCGCAACGGTTCCGGGATCTCGGGCACCGCGAGGTCGACGACGATCACAATGCCGGCACAGCCGTCGAGGAGATCGGCCGCCGCATCGCGCGCGGCCGCGACGGTGGTGTACGTCATCCGCGCCGGTCCAGCGCCGTCGAAGGTGTCCGGATGCCGGTGATGCGGGAACCATTTCAGCCAGTCCCAGCAGGGCCCGGTGGTGGGGTCGGTGACCGCGGCGATCCTGACGTGCTCAGGGCCGTGCAGCACCGCCACCTGACACAGCACGGCCCGCAACAGGGTCCGCACGGCGTCACCCGCACCAGTGACGGCTATCGCGTCGCCGCGGAACAGGTCGACCGCGACGGGCACGTCGGTGACGATGCCGCGGCTGCCGATGAGCCGATCGACCGCCGAGGTGGCCACCGGATCAGGTTCCTCGACGGGTCGTGCGGGAGGCGCGATCAACCGGGTGGACAGCGGTTGGGTCCCCAGCCCGAGGCGGACGTGACCGAAGTCGTCATCGGTGGGTGCACGCTCCCACATCCGCGCCCCACCGGCCAGGGTCCACAGCCCGTCGGGTGGCGGATGCCGCCAGTGCGACGATCGGTGTTGTGCCCGCGCGGTTTCGGCGGCCGCCCGGTCCAGCGCCTGAAGGTACCGCAGATAGTTGCGTCGCCCTTGGTCCAGCTCAGCGGTCCGGGCACCCCGCAGGCCGTAGGCCAGTGTGCCGACCAGCGAAAGCACCATCATCACCGGGAACAGCAGATACATCGGGCTGCGGGGACCCGAGGCGCCGGAGGTGAAGTAGAGCACCATCATGCCGCCGGCGGCGACCACCATCGCGACCGGAAGCAGCCGCGCCAGCGGATTGGCCGGCGTCACGTGCGGCACCTCCGGCGGAGGTTGCACGGCGATGTCGCCGTCGGCCACCGCCGGCACCGACAGCCGCTTGCCTCGGATGAACTCCATCGTCGATCAGACGGCGCGGGCGCCGAACGGGTTCCATCCCCAGGCAGGAAATTTGGCGCGCACCGATGCCCGCACCGTCGGTTACGGTGACATCGCCGACGATCACGGGGGGTGATGCGGTGTCGGATTCTCTGCGCCGGATTTCGGTACACAGCGTCGACGGCGATCATTGCGGGACAGTTGATCTCGCATTGCCGTCGGCGATGACCATTGCGGAGTTGCTGCCGTCGATCATCGACGGGGTCGGAGTGCCGGGCCCGGATGCACCGATCCGCTGGCGGCTGTGCCGCGTCGCAGGCGCGGTCCTCGACCAGTCGATGAGTCTGTCGGAGATCGGCGTCCGCGACGGTGAGGTGCTCCTACTCTCCCGCCACGAACCGCCGCCACCAACTTTCAGATCGCAGGACCTTTCGACGGTGGTGGCCGATGCCGCGGCGGGCGGCCCGCCGTCGCGGCTGATCACGTCCGCAGCGACGGCCTGGACGGTCGCGGCCGGTGCGGTCGCAGTGACATGCGCCGCTGTGTCGTCCTCCACCGCAATACATCTCGGCATTGTCGGCGCACTCGCCACCGCGGCGGCGGCTGCGGCGGTGGTCGCCGAACGGACGGGTCCGGACCCGTGGTGGCGCCGTAGCCTGCAGCACGTCGCGTTGCTGCTCGCCGCGGTGCTCGGCTACCGGATCGTGCCCGGCGGTCCGGCCCCGGCCAACTTCCTGCTGGCCGCATCCTCGGTGACCGCGGCGTCTATCCTGTTGCTCCGGTTGTCCGTTCGGCCGTCCGTGTGGTTGACAGCGGTCGCCGTCACCGGCTCGCTCATCGCCGCCGCACTCGGTGCCGCGGTGATGTGGGCGGCGCCGACGGCCGTCATCGGAACGATTCTCACCGTGCTCGGTCTCGTCATGCTGAGTTCCGCGGCGCGGTTGTCAGTGCTGCTGGCCGGCTTGGTGGCGGCGGGACACACACTGGACGTCGAGGGTGACGCCGACCGGCGGGCAGCACGAGGGCGGTGGCTTCTCACGGCCCTGGTGGCCGGCGCGTCCGCTGCAGCGCTGGCGGGCGTGCTGCTGGTG